>JBGUED010000529.1:0-2009 GCA_041821525.1 Candidatus Aminicenantaceae bacterium
GGAGAACTGGACCACGACCAGGATCTTGCGCAGGGCGCTGTTCTTGGAAGCCGAGCTTAATCTCCCCTTGAGGACCATGACAGGATTGAAGGCCGAGAGGATGAAGGCCGGGAAGCTGCCGGCGATGAGGCCGGTGAGGATGACGATACCCAGGAGGCCCAGGAGCACGGGGAGCTTGAGGAACTGGGCGTAGCCGAACTGTTTGCCGGACAGGTTGTTGAAGAGAGGAAGTATGGATAGGACGATCGAGATGCCAAGGAAGAGGCTTATCAGCGAGACAGCCACGGATTCGCTGAGGAACTGGCGGACGAGCTGGAACTTCTGGGAGCCAAAGACCTTGCGGATGCCCACCTCCCGGGCCCGTCCGGCCGAGCGGGCGGTCGAGAGGTTGATGAAGTTGAAGCAGGCGATCATAAGGACCAGGAGGGCGATACCGGTGAACAGGATTACATTGTCGATGTCCCCGGGTGTGCCGAGCTCGTATTCGTACTCCGAATGGAGGTGGATGTCATGCAGGTGTATCAGGGGATAGACGCGGGAGGTGCCGCGCTGTTTGTACATCTCTCCCCAGCGGGACTCGACCGTGGAGGCGATTTTCTGGTCGAGGTCGGCCATGTTCGTATTGTCGCGCAGCACGATGTAGGCGTAGACCTCGCAGAAATAATCCGCCGTCAGCACGGGCGAGGGGCGCCCCTCTCTGTCGCGCAGCCAGGTTGAGGGAATGAGGCCTTTGAACTGGAAGTGGGAATTTTTGGGGACTTCCTGGACGACTCCGGAGATGCGGAGCGAGCGGTCCGGAGGGAGTGTGATGACCTTGCCCAGAGCTTCTTCGTCGCCAAAGAGGCGGGCGGCCGTATCCGCCGTGATCACGATCGAGTCGGGATCGGCAAAGGCGTTTTCAGGATCACCTGCGACAAAGGGGAAGGTGAAAATATCGAAGATGGTGTCGTCCACGAACCACACTTCGGGGATGCGGATGGGCTCGCCCTCCAGGCGGGCCTCGAGCTCGAATGTGTCGAAAAACCGCACAGAGGTCTCGATCTCGGGTATGGTTTCGGTCAGGGCTGTAGCCAGGGCGGGTGGAGTGTGGGCATAGTGGCGGGAGGTGGCCCCGATCGAGCTTATGGAATTGACGCGGTAGATCCGGTCGCCCTGCTCATGGAAGCGGTCGTAGCTCACTTCGTCTGTGACATAGAGCAGGATCAGGATGCAGCAGGCCATGCCTATGGCCAGCCCGGCGATGTTGATAAAGGAGTAGCCTTTGTGTTTCTTAAGGTTCCTGAGAGTTATGACAAAATAGTTTCTGAACATGCCCTTCTCCCTTGGTGTTGCGTAGAGTTCATGCGTCCTCGACTTGACGTTTTGCAAGAACCGTACCATATATGTGCCAAGGGGATTCCCAGGGGAAGCCAGGGGAAGCCACGTAAAAACAGCTCCCTGTTTTTTTTACATCCGAACAATAACCGTCCGATTCCGTGCAGATCAAACAACAAAATTTTGATGTGTCGATCCCGCTCATACCCGGCACGAATTATTTCGCCCAACTCGTCGACTTTGATGTGGTCCTGGCCCGGCAGGATGTGCAGATCGAGGATGCGGACACCGTGGCCGAGACATATCAGGCCTATTTGCCTCTGGACAGTCTGGGGACCAACATCTACCGCGGCTATGTGGCCGTCACTGCCCGTGTGGGAGGCAAGGCGTACCGCTTCGTGAGCACACACCTGGAGTCGGTCCCCAAGGATTATCCGGAGATCGAGCACATCAATCTGGCGCAGGCGCAGGAACTCCTGGGCAAGCTGCAGTCTGAAACTCTGCCCACCATCGTGGTGGGAGACCTGAACTCGGTGGCCAAGATCGGGATGAGCTACCAGGAGTTCCTCGCTGCAGGATTCGTGGATGCCTGGAAGCGCAATCTTCTCTTCTGGCACAATCGACAGGGCTACACCTACGGGCACGCATCGAACCTGAGGAACGAGACCGTCAATTTTGATGAGCGGATAGATTTT
>JBGUED010000530.1:0-1995 GCA_041821525.1 Candidatus Aminicenantaceae bacterium
GCAGGCCGTCTTCGACAATCACGCCCCCGAGGGCTGGTATCTGCCGGAAAAAAACCGCCTGAGCTGGAGCAAGGACGGCAGGCGGTTGTTTTTCGGGTTCAAACCCGCCGCTCTGCGGGAAAAGGCCAAGCAGCCGGAGAAGGAGGTTGCGGAGGAAGAAGATCTCCTGGACGTGGACATGATCCTCACCGAGAGCGAAGTGGATGTCTGGCACTGGAACGATCCATTTATCAATCCCCAGCAGAAAGTCATGTGGCGCCGGGTCAAGGATAGAACCTATCCTGCGGTGTACCACACGGATTCCCGGCGGATCGTGGCTTTGGCGGATGAGGACATGCCCCGGATCCAGCCCAATGAGAATCCAGACATGGCCCTCGGCTTTTTGGATGCGCCTTACCGCAAGATGGTTACCTGGTACGGAAACGTCAATGATCTCTACCTGGTCGACCTGAAAAATGGGACCCGCACCAAGGTCGCCGCCGAGATCGAGGACCGCAGCTCGCTCTCTCCCAGGGGCCGCTATGTGGTTTACTATCAGGACCAACACTGGCACCTGTATGACAGGCGTGCCAAAAAGACCCGGTCCCTCACTGAAGATATGGGGATTCCGTTCTATGACGAGGATCATGACTATCCCTCTAGCGTGCCTTCCTACGGAACAGCCGGCTGGCTGCAGGACGACAGTGCTGTCCTGATCTATGACAAATATGATGTCTGGAGCTTCCCGTCCAGGAGAGGGGAGCCGGTCAATATCACCGGCGGTAGCGGACGCCGGGAGGATTACACGTTCCGTGTCATCTCAACGGATTCTGAAAAGGACTATTTCAGCCCCGGCGAGAAGCTCCTGCTTTCCGCCTACCAAAACCACGAAAAACACTGGGGCTTTTACTCCGGTTCTATCGGAGGAGGGGATCTGATTCCGCTCCTGGAGGAGAAGAAAAAATTCAGTTTCCTGGCCAAGGCCAAGGGAGCCGATGCCCTTCTCTTCACCCGGGAGAGCTATGCGGAGTTCCCGGATCTCTGGGTGAGTGACTCCTCGTTCTCCGCACCACAGAAAGTCACGGACGCCAATCCCCAGATGGCGGAGTTTGCCTGGGGGAGTGCTGAGCTGGTGGAGTGGGAGAGTGTGGATGGGATCCCGCTGCAGGGTGTCCTGATTAAACCCGGCAACTACGAGCCGGGCAAGAGATATCCTGTTATTGTCTACTACTACCGTTTCTTCTCCCAGCGGATCTACGAGTTCAATCAGACCGTCATCAACCACAGGCCTAATTTCCCCTTCTATGCCAGCAACGGTTACGCGGTCTTTCTCCCGGACATCCGCTTTGCCGTGGGGCTCCCCGGATTTTCCGCCACCAAATGTCTGGTGCCGGGTGTGCAGAAGCTGGTCGACATGGGCATTGCCGATCCCGACGCCATCGGGCTGCACGGACACTCCTGGAGCGGCTATCAGACCGCCTTCGTGATCACTCAGACCGATATTTTCAAGTGTGCCGTGGCCGGCGCGCCGGTCTCCAACATGACCAGCGCTTACAGCGGGATCCGCTGGGCCTCCGGGATGGCCCGCCAGTTCCAGTACGAGCAGTCACAGAGCCGGATCGGCGCTTCGCTGTGGGAAAGACGCGACCTCTATATCGACAACTCGCCTGTCTTTTTTGCCGACCGCATCAACACACCTCTGCTCATTATCCACGGTGACGAGGACGGCGCCGTTCCCTGGTACCAATCGATCGAGCTCTACCTGGCCATGCGCCGCCTGGGTAAGGACTGCATTTTCCTGCAGTACCGGGGAGAGCCCCATCATCCGCAGAAGTTCCCCAACAAGCTCGACTGGTTCAAGAAGATGAAGGAGTATTTTGATTTCTATCTCAAGGGCGAGCCTGGGCCGGATTGGATCACCAAAGGGGTGGAGTATAGAGGAAAGTAGGTGGGGAGAGGAGGAGAATTGAGGAAAATCAGTCGGTTTTTGTACGTTTGTGGAGTGGCTTGTCTGCT
>JBGUED010000531.1:0-1988 GCA_041821525.1 Candidatus Aminicenantaceae bacterium
GGCCAGCCGGCCCATTTTCTGGATCAGTTCCTGCTCCATGAGCGTGGCCACGGGCGCCACTTCATAGGTATACATGGAGGTGTTGGTCAGTCCGGTGATCACTTCCCCCAGGAAACCCGGCAGGGTGAATCCGGACCAGAGCTGGTTGAAATACTGCGTGTGCCCGGTCCGCACGGCATGCTCGAGGTAATCGTCGATGACGCGGTACAGGTCGTCCAGGCCGCAGCCTTCCTCCGGCAGGGTCAGGTCCAGCCGGGACCGCAGTTCCTCAGGGGAAAGATAGCCTGTCACCCGAGAGGAAGGATCACGGTCCTTCTCCAGGTAGGCATTGATCCTCTGAACAAGCCTCTCGTCAATCGTGTGTTCGTCGTCCGGCACGAGGTTTCCTCCCAAAACAGACGATACTATCTTCGCAACTCTGGCTCCTGACGTCAAGAGGGGTAATTGACAAACGGGACGGGTGCCTCTACCATACAAATGCCAAAAGAGGGCCGATGAAAAGGATCCTTAAGCGACTGATCCCCGGTGCACTCCGTTTCAGGCTGCGCGTGGCCTGGATCGGCTTCAGGGACATCTTCACCGGAATCCGCTTCCGCTTTGCCCGCAATTCTCAGGATAAGATCGCTCGCGCAAAGGCCTTCCCTGAACGCATAACCATCACACAGCACATTAATGTCAGCCAGTGGGCTGAGAACAAGAAACACAACCTGCGTCTCGCCACAGCTACCTTTCAGGACCTGCCCTTCGAACCTGGTGAGGTCTATTCTTACTGGCATTATGTCGGTAATCCCACTGCGAAAGCCGGCTACAAGGTGGGCATCAACATCATAGCCAACAAGCTGGCTTTCGATGTGGGCGGGGGGCTGTGCCAGCTGTCCGGCCTGCTCTATCACCTGGCCCTTACAGCCGGGCTGGAGATTGTCGAACGCCATCCCCATTCGGTCGACCTGTACACGGAAGAGACGCGCTATACTCCCCTGGGAGCGGATTCCACCACGGCCTTCGGCTACAAGGACCTCAGGCTGCGGAACAACCTGGGATTTCCGATCTGCTTCCGTGTCCGTATCGAGGAAGACGCCCTGATCGGCTCCCTGTGCGCCCCTCAGGCGATCAAGGAATATGAACTCGACTTTCCCCTCGAGATTCGCGATGGGATCGAGGTGGTCCAGACCTTGAGAAAGACCGAGAGCGGGGAGTTCGAGACGATCTGCAGTCAGACCTATATTATCGCCGACCACGACCAAACCATCTGATCTGGATCATTCTGAGGCCGACCTGAGCACATCGACATCGTCGTGGCCCAATCGACGTAGATGACTACGCCTCATGAACCACTTCCTTATCGCTGCACTCATCTCAACCCCAAAATGATCCAGATGTTTGAGTCATGTATAAAATATGAATGATCCAGATTAAAATTTGAAGCCGAGAAGGTTCCAGTGATTGAGAAACCACAGAAATCCGAGAAAAGCCAACAGGATAAGCAGATAGTGCACCCGGCTGCAGGCATACCAGTAACCCTTGATCCAGCTGACTAAGGCGAAGAACAGAACTCCGAGGGCCAGCACAGCAGCGGCAAAAGGCAGCACCAGCAGGATCTTGAGCGACAAGGGCACGCCGAATATCAGGACCTCCGGGCGGGAGAAGAAGCCCACCATCCCGATCAGGAAGACGAGACACAGGGCACTCATTCCTCCAGCCAACAGCCGGGCGGCCCTGGGGGCATCCGTGGGTACGGATGAGTACTTGCATATCTTCCGGCGCAGGGCACTCAGCGGCCAGACCAGCGGAGTAAGGAAGAAAAAGACCGTGACCGCCAGAATCAGGATGTGCCAGCGCGGCAGCTCATGCCAGGCCATCTTGATGCAGGCCATGTAGGGCACATTGCCCAGGTACATGTGGCTGATCCGGCCCTTGGCGCTTAAAGATAATTCAGCCTACTCTGATTTAAGTGAATTATCCATTGCAGAGATTGACTCAATTAAGAT
>JBGUED010000532.1:0-1980 GCA_041821525.1 Candidatus Aminicenantaceae bacterium
ACGACATCGTGGTCCCCCAGATCCTGCGCCCGGGCAGGCGGGGTGGGCAGGGCGAGGAGGAACACGAGCATTAAAGTTATCACAATCGTCAATTTCCAATGTGTCATGGATATCCTCTTACTGATCAAGGAGTGTGTTCCGATCATTGCTCAGTACCGGAATCCGGCTGTGGCAGTCACACGGTAGACCTTGAGGTCATCACCCGAGCCGTGTTCCCAGCCCAGCATGCCGCCCACCTCCAGGTGGAAATAGCGGTGGCGCAGGCCCAGCCCGCCGGTCACATAGGTGTAGGTGGAGTCCACGCAGGCCACGGGCTGGGGATCGTAGGCGAAGCCCAGCCACAGGGGCAGGCGGAAATCCTGTTTGAACATTTGAAAGGCCTCTGCATATTCGAGGCCCGTGTGCAGGGTCACCACGTTTTTGAGACAGCGATCGAGTTTCTCGCCGAAATATATGGCCTGGTAGGCGGCCCAGTTATAAAAGCTGGCGTCGGCCGCCCAGTGGAATTTTTCGGTGAGAGCGAAGTCAACGCCCATACCCACGATGAGCGGCTGCTTATAGGTGCTCTCGGCCTCAACCTCGATGCGGATGTCTGTGAGCGGTGGGGTGGAGTTGCTTACCGAGCTGTTCCCCTCGGCCTTGCGGGTGTAGGGTGTGCGCACCACTGCCGCCAGGGTGATGGTGTCGGAGGCGTTGAAGGTGACACCGGCATTCAGAAAATATGACTCAAGAGTCAGCCTCTTGGTGTCTTCGATGGTGACGCCGTTGTAGATCATCTCCTCCACGCTGGCGCGCTCGAGCCACCCGGATTCGTGGTTGAGCCCGATGCCCACGGAGAGGCGCGGCGTGATCTGGCGCGCGAGGCCGAGATTGAAGGTGCGGATGTAGCCGTCCTGGGCAAAGGCAAAGGTGTAGACGGGGAAGCCCCGCTCGAGGATGGAGGCGCCCGAGGGCGGGCGTTCGAAGAGCTCGTTTATGGACACAGTGAAGGCCAGGCCCCAGCCCTTGTAGTTGACAGCCACTCCGCCGAAATCGAGGAGCGTGCTGTCGTGGGCGATGTTTTCGGCACTACTAAGAATTCCGGTGTTGACCGGCCCGTACCTGAAGAGCTCAGCATTTACATAAGAGCCGGAGAGGACAGCCGTGAACTGGGGAAGACGGCTCAGCAGGGAGGGATTGGTCTGGGAGGCAGAGAGGTCAAAGGCGCGGGCATAACGGGTCCCCCCCATGGCGGTCTGGGATGCGGTTAAAGGGCCGAAGATGTTCCAGGTGCGGAGGGGGACTTCGTCCTGGTACTGGCCGAGGACCAGTGGGGCTTGGGCCGGGGACGCGGCCGGGAGAAGGATAATCAGCAGGAACAGCATCAGGATCAATACCGCAGGCCTTGGCAGGCATGAGGCTTGTACCTTTCTATCTCTTATATCCATCAGTTCGCTTTTTCCCTCATTGTAAAGGAATCGTCGGGGATTGCAAATTTTGCTCAGCGTGCTATATTCTATAGTTTAAGAATTTGTCGAGCATAACATGAATCCAAAACAAGACAGACGCATAAAAATCGCAGGATCCGGGTATTATGTACCCGACAAGATCATGACCAACGCCGACCTGGAGAAGCTGGTGGACACCTCGGACGAGTGGATCACGACGCGTTCCGGTATTAAAGCGCGGCACATCGCGGCACCGGAACAGGCCAGCTCCGACTTGGCGATCGAGGCTGCCAAGAAGGCCCTGGATGACGCGGGCATGACCAAGGACGATATCGACCTGATCATCGTGTGTACGGCGACGCCGGACACGGCATTTCCGTCCACGGCCTGTTGGGTGCAGAAGGGGCTGGGGGCGGACCACATCCCGGCGCTGGATATAGGAGCTGCGTGTACGGGATTTCTGTATGGGCTGATCGTGAGCGAGAGCCTGATCCTGAGCGGGACGAATAAGCGGATCTTGTTGATCGCGACCGAGGCGCTGAGCAAGATCACC
>JBGUED010000533.1:0-1970 GCA_041821525.1 Candidatus Aminicenantaceae bacterium
ACCTCTCAGATCGAGATCACAGTCAAACGTGTGAGCGGCGACCAGGATATAATAATCTCCTCGGGTAGTACACTGACTTTTACCAAGACCAACTGGAATGCCTACAAGACGGTAACCTTGTACGCGGCGCCGGATGGCGATACTCTGAACGGCCAGGCGATTGTCCGTCTTAGTGGAGAAGGAATTCCCTCCAAGGACATCGACGTGACAGAGGTGGATCTCACTGAAGGGCCTCCCAAGCTCCTATCCCCGGCGAACGGATCCATTTTCGACCATTATCCTCGTACCACCACTCTCAAGTGGGAGGCGTTACCGGGCGTCTCCGGCTACAGGGTCGAGGTGCAGTATCAGAGTGGAGTATCTTGGTACACATGGAGGGATGTGACCGTAACCGGTACCAGCTACACTTTCAATTTTGTTGGTGCACAGCGGGGCATGTGGCGCGTGACTGCCATTAGCGGAGGTGGGGTTCAGGGCCCTCCCAGTGCCTGGTGGGGCTTCCGCTATACGATTTAGCAGAAGACGGCTCCATCCCGATTCTTGTACAGGAATCCCCTGGAGTCTGCATCCTGAATCCTTGACATCCCAGGGGTTCTGGTATATCTATTTAACTCTGGGTTAATCACTCTTTTACTGGAAGGAGACATAGCGGGGACTGTTCTCTCCTGATGTGGTGTACTGTTATTGCCATGAAGACGCTCGAAACCATCGGTAAGTACAAAGTACTGGACACCCTGGGCCAGGGGGCTATGGGGGTAGTCTACAAGGCGCTCGATCCTGATATCAACCGGGAAGTGGCCATCAAGACCGTTCGTTTCGACATGCTATCCGACGCCGCCGGTAAGGACGAGATCATGAGGCGCTTCATCCGGGAGGCCCAGGCGGTCGGCAAGCTGGAGCACCCCAACATCATCACGATCTACGAGGTGGGCCGGGAAGGGGACTCGACCTACATCGTCATGCAGTTGGCCAAGGGACAGAGCCTCAAGGAGATCCTGGATTCGGGCAAGAGCTACAAGCCATCCGAGATCGTCGAGCTTATGGAGCGGTTGTGTGCAGCCCTGGATTATGCCCATTCCCAGGGAGTCATCCATCGAGACGTCAAACCCGCCAACATCCTGATCGATGAAACCGGGCGGCCCTACCTGGTGGACTTTGGAGTGGCCAGACTCGAGATGTCGACCTTGACCACAGCCGGTTCCATCATGGGGACGCCCAGCTACATGTCTCCGGAACAGGTGATGGGGAAGAACGTGGATTCCCGGGCCGATATATTTTCTCTGGGCGTGATCCTGTTCGAGCTCCTGACCAACAGAAGGCCCTTTGAAGGGGAGCACATCACGACCGTGGTGTACAAGATCGCTCATGAGGAGCCTCCCACGCTTTCCCAGGTCCGAAACACAGGGATCCAGATGTTCGAGCCCATGGTCCAGAAGGTGCTGGCCAAGGACCCCAAAGACCGCTATCAGACCGGGAAGGAGCTAAGCAATGACCTGAAGAAGGCATCGCTGCCCTTCAGCGCGGACGAGACCATGATCTACGATGCCGCGCACGAGGAAGAGGGAACCGGGCGCAAGACCTGGCTGCCTTTTGCCGTGGCCGGCTTGGTCCTGGTGTTAGCGGCGGCCGGGATGTTCGTGTTCAAGCCGCAGCTCATGCGAAATCTGTTTTCTTCGCAGTCGGATCTCATCGCCGTGCCGCCTCCGCATATCCGGTCCGCTGATGTCCTGGAGGCAGTCCTGAGCGAAGCAGAAGCGCATGAATTCGTTCCGCCTAAAGCCAAACCGAGGCCTCCAGCCACTTCGACCAACAACCGAGTCAACAGGGAACTCCAACAGCAGGTCGCAGAGGGGAGGGCCAGCTTCCAGGCCGGCGAGTATCAGAAGAGCCGCGATCTCATGAACGCCGTACTCCAGAAGAACCCCAATAACCAGGCCGCCCGGCAGACTCTGAACCAGGCAAATGCAGCC
>JBGUED010000534.1:0-1964 GCA_041821525.1 Candidatus Aminicenantaceae bacterium
TGGCTCACGGCGGCCGGGGCCTCTGGTATGATCAGGCTTTTTTTCTTACCCGGCTGCATCCCAATCTGTATCTCGAGATATCCGGCCTGCCGCCCCAGAATCTCCTGAAATATTTTCCGGATATGGAAAGAAACGTCGATAAGATCGTTTACGGATCGGACTGGCCGGGGATCCGGGCGATCTCCTCAAACATCGAGGCCATCCAAAAGCTTCCTCTGAGCGAGGAATCGATCGCCAAGATCCTCTACGGAAACGCCGCCCGAATCTTGGGGCTGCCGTAGAATGCTTTACGACATCCTGCTGAAAACAAGTCGATCTGACGCGGATAAATCCGCTGTCATATGCGGGGAGGTCCGGTACGACTATGCCCGTTTCAAAGACCGAGTGGATAAGCTGGCATCGGCACTGGGGTCGTTCGGAGTTCAGAAAGGCGACAGGATCGCCATAGTCCACAAAAACTGCCACCGGTTTCTGGAGACCTATTTTGCCGCGGCTCGGATCGGGGCTGTCCTGGTGCCCATGAACATCAGGCTGAGTTCCCAGGATTTTGTTCACATCCTGAATGACAGTCAAGTAAAAATTCTCATCGCACAGCCCTCGCTCCTGCCGTCCCTCCCCACCGGGGATCCACTTTTTCCCTTCCTCAAAACCCGGATCTATACCGAGCCCGGGGAGATCGAGGGGTCTTCGGAAGACCATCTGGATTATGAGTCACTGCTCCAGGCTGCGGATCTCACCGAACATGTAGGCGATACCTGTGAAGACAGAGACATCGCTCATATCTATTACACAAGCGGCACGACCGGCCGGCCCAAGGGAGTGATCCTCACGCACGGGAACAACCGGGAGCATGCCGTCCGATCCGTCGACGAACTTGGTCTTTTGTCCAGCGATCGCTGGCTGCATGTCTCGCCCATGTTTCATCTGGCCGATGCGTGGGCCGTCTGGTCCATCACCCTGGCGGCGGGGACCCATGTAGTGATACCCGGCTTTGAACCCGGACTGGTTCTGAAGGCGATCGCAGACCATCGCGTCACTCTGAGCAACTTCATCCCGACCATGCTCAATGTCCTCGTCAATTTTCCCGGCGTTGTTGAAGCCGATTTCTCTTCCCTTCGGCTTATCCTCAGCGGCGGCGCGCCGATCGCAAAGGAAGTCGTCAGGAAGGTGTTGGAGACCTGCGGCTGTGATTATGTACAGACCTATGGGATGACAGAGACCGCCCCATTCCTGACCATGTCCCTGCTCAATGAGGAGATGCGCACCCTGCCGTTCGAGGAAAGACTCGAATACCTTGTGACCACCGGCAGGCCCTTCAGGGATGTCCAGCTCAAGGTGGTGAAGGAGGATGGCACGGAAGTCATTCCCGACGACAGGGATGTGGGAGAGATCATCGTAAAAAGCGAGACGGTCACACCCGGCTATTGGCGCATGCCCGAAGAGACCTCGAAACGGATCGTGGACGGCTGGCTGCACACCAGGGATCTGGCCCGAGTCAATCGCGAGGGTTATGTGACGATCGTGGACCGCAAAGACGATGTCGTCATCACCGGCGGTGAAAACGTTTATACCGTCGAGGTTGAGGATGTCCTCTACACTTTTCCCGGCATTTTGGAGGCGGCGGTCATTGGGCTGCCGGACAGCGTTTGGGGTGAAAGTGTCACCGCCGTGATCGTGGCCAAGGAAGGCGAAGAGTTAGAAGACGAGGAAATGATCCGCTTCTGCAGGCAGCGCCTGGCGCCTTTCAAGGTCCCCAAAAGAGTCATCCGGACCGACTGTCTGCCCAAAACCAGTTCGGCCAAAGTCAGTAAATACCTGCTGCGTGAGAAGTACGGGTCGAGGTGAATCCACCGGGACCGCTTCTCTTATTTCTGGATGTCCGTGCCTCTCAAGATTGTCGTTTTTCCCCAACCATTTTTTGATTTTTTCTCCGGCTTTCCCACGCTTGGAGTTATAGTGGTCAG
>JBGUED010000535.1:0-1959 GCA_041821525.1 Candidatus Aminicenantaceae bacterium
GCGGCAATGGCTTCCAGCTGCTTCCGCGCCTCCACCTCCTTGATATCGAATCCCACGATGTTGACCTGCAGGTCCAGTCCGGCCGCCTCCAACGCCGGCGCGATCGCCTCAATGTCCCCATCGCAGCTCTCCACCCCGTCGCTGATCAGGACGATGGTGCCGCTCCCGATCTCCTTGAAATCCTTGATCCCCTCCAGCACCGAATGCACCAGGGGTGTCTTCCCCCGGGGCGTTATGGCCTCCACTGCATCCGTCAGCTGCGCCTTATTGATCAATCCGATCGGCGTCACCAGCTCCGTATCCTGGCAGGCCTTGCCGTCGTTCAGACCATAGCGATGCCCATAGAGCCGCAGCCCCACGTTCATCTCATCCGGCAGCCCCTCGATTATCTGTTTCAGGACTTCCTTGGCGATAGCGATCTTGGCCGTACCCTGGATCTGTCCCCACATGGAGTTGGACGCGTCCAGGATCAGCTCCACATTCTTGGCCGCCTGCTTCTCCGCTCCCTCCTCTAACCGGACCTCCACGGCACCCGGCTTCTGCTCCGTCTGGCTCAATTCCGCCTTCAACCGGTACTCCACAGGCGATGTCAACTGCTTGAAGATCCGGTCCGCGCTCTCCTCGACCTTTTCCGGCGAGGGAGAATAATAGTACTCTCCCCGACTCGCGTAGGCGATCTCCTTGAATATCCGCTGCCTGGAATTGGTGTAATACGATGTCTCCGAATCCCATCCCTTCTGGACGGCGATGGTGGAAAAACTGATGCCGGACTCCAGGATGCCGTTCCAAAGATCCGTGTAGTACGTCATGCACTTACTTCCCGAGCAGTCCAGGACATCGAAGATCCCCAGCACGGCCCGATTCCCATCCTGGAGGCTAACGCTGTCAACCGCTGCGATCAATCCTTTGAACGTGTCGGTCCCCCCTCCTCCCTGGACCTCTTTCTCCATGGCCTGCTTCAGCATGGCCGCATCATGCGTGAAATCAGACAGGGGAGTGGGATCGTCCTCGTACTTCATGAGCTTTAGACTCAGGCCCTCGCCCAGGTTGTCCAGATATCCCCCCAGGATCTTCTTCACGATATCCACGCTGGGGCCCATGCTGCCGCTGTCATCGAACACGATGGTCAGGAACGACTCCGGGCGATAGACCCGGAGAAGATAATCCTCGGGTCCCACTTGATAGGTCACCTTGATCATATTTCCGAGCACCGACTCTCCGACGGGCTCGATCTCTGTGCCGTCCAGGCTCGACAACACATATCCCGGGCGCAGCACGCCCAGGTTGTTGATGTACAGGGTCAGCGTGTTCCCCGGATTGCCCTTGAGCGCCAGCTTATAATAGTCGACTTCGTCCTGGCCGACTGCCCCCCCCAGGTAGGTGCTCAGCGGGAGGGTTTGCGCCTGCTCGGGTGTGTCATTCGGCTCCTTCTCCGGCAGCTGTACTTCACCCAGCGTCTCTTCTCCGGGCTGCCGGTCGGCCCTCTCCATGAAGTAGCCCTTGACATACATCTCGCTGATTTCCACGTTTTCACTGCCGGTACTCTGTGAAATCTGCATCTTCAGATATTTCGCCCGTGTTGGGGGCACCGGGAACTCCTGAATCTGCTCGGATCCCGGCTGGATCGTGATCGTTGTCAGCGGCGAAAATCCTGTCCTCGGCGTCTGGTCAGACACCCAGAACTGCATTTCTTTGGGTTTATTTTCTCTTCCAAATCTGAAGCCTATCCGGTGGATCTCGGCAAACCGGCCCTGCGGGAAACAGAACACCGCTTCCAGGGGAAGTTTGTCCTTGGACAGATCCGGATTATATGTACTGCCAAAACCCTCTTCCTCCAATAGGCTATGATCGAGCATGTCGACAAACCTCTCGCCCACTGGAGGGATTTCCCGATAGATAACGGTCGCCCCCCTCCCGGCGGCCAGGAGGTCCTGCATTTCTTTCTCTGCCAGGCCCGTT
>JBGUED010000536.1:0-1951 GCA_041821525.1 Candidatus Aminicenantaceae bacterium
GGAGGTGACCCTGGCGCTTGTTAATGACAAGCCCATGACAGACCTCAACCGGAGGTTCATGGACAAGGACGGGCCTACGGATGTGCTGAGCTTCCCCATCCGGGACAAGGGCCCGGACGGGAAATACTACCTGGGTGATATCATCATATCCGTGCCCTATGCCGCCCGTCAGAGCCGGTCGCGGGGCCATGCGCTGCAGCAGGAGCTGGAGTTCCTCGTGATTCACGGGCTGCTCCATCTCCAGGGTTTCGAACACTCCGAGGGCCTGGAGGAGGAAGAGGACAAGATCCGGGCCCGCTGGTTGAAAGAAAGCCATGAACTCTGACATATTCATGTGGGTGGGACTCGGCCTGAGTTTTCTGGCGGTGTTCCTGTACTCCCTGTTCGAGGTTGCGCTCGACTCGTCCTCCAAGATCTCTGTGAGCCGCGTCCTGGAAGACCGGGATAAAGATTTCCGCGGACGGATCCTGGACATCTACGACGAGCTCAAGACATCGGCCGCGATCGTGCGCAACTTCTTCCTGATCGCATTCATCGTGCTGCTCTACCTGCTCTTCCCGAGGGCGGAACAGTGGCCCCTGTTCTTCTTCCTGGGCCTGATCGCCGTCTACCTCATATTCTTCGAGATGATCCCGAGATGGCTCAACACGGCCTACAACCGGCAGATCCTGAATTTTTTCCTCTCTTCCTTTAAGCTCCCCTACTACGCAACCATGCCGCTGCTGTGGGCGGTGCGCGAACGCGGGCCCGACAAGGAGCCGGAGGAGCAGAGGGAGGCTTCCGAAGAAGAGATCGATGCGCTCATCGAGGAGGCGGAAGAGGAAGGCATCATCGAGAAGGAAGAGGGCGACCTGCTGAAGAGCGTGGTCGAGTTCGGCGACACCATCGTCCGAGAGATCATGACGCCTCGCGTCTCCGTGATCTGTGTGCCCAGGACCGCGAATATCGATGCTCTACGGGAGCTTGTCATCAAGGAAAAGCACTCGCGCATCCCCGTCTACAAGGACCGGATCGACAACATCGATGGCATCATCATCGCCAAGGATCTGCTGGAGTACTCAGCCGACCGCTTCAAAGACCAATCCCTGGAATCCCTGCTGCGGCCGGTGTACTTCATCCCCGAGTCTATGAAGGTGGCAGAACTGCTCAAGGAGTTCCAGAAACGGAAGCAGAAGCTGGCCATCGTTGTGGACGAGCACGGCGGGGTCTCGGGACTCGTGACCATGGAAGACCTCATGGAAGAGATCGTGGGCGAAATCCAGGATGAGTATGACAAGGACGAGATCCAGATCATCCCTGAGGAGGCAGACACCTACATCGTGCTGGGAGATGTGGAGGTCGAGGAGTTGGAAGACCTCTTCGACCTGGAGCTTGAGGACGACGACTACATCACGGTCGGCGGACTGATCACTCACTCCCTGGGGCGCCTCCCTGAAGCAGGGGAAAAGGTCGAGATCAAGGGACTGTCGCTCGAGATCCTGGAAGTGGACCAGATGCGGATCACCAAGCTCCGCATCAAAAAAGTGGAAACACAATGATAACCAGAGTCGGATACGTCGCCCTGGTCGGCCGGCCCAATTCCGGGAAGTCGACCCTCCTCAACCATATGATCGGCGAGAAAGTGGCCATCATCTCAGACAAACCCCAGACCACGCGCACCAGCATCCTGGGCATCAAGACCACGGATGAGGGCCAGATCATCTTCATCGACAACCCAGGCATCCACAGGCCCCTGCACAAGCTGAACCGGCGCATGATGAACTTCGTGTACGGCTCTCTAGAGACGGCCGACCTGCTGTGCCTGCTGATCGACGGATCCATCAAGTTCGGGCACGGCGACCAGTTCGTGCTCGACACCCTGAAAAAGATCTCGACCCCAGTGTTTTTGCTCATCAACAAGGTCGACATCACGCGGAAAGACAAGATCCTCCTGATCATCGATCACTACAAG
>JBGUED010000537.1:0-1947 GCA_041821525.1 Candidatus Aminicenantaceae bacterium
AGGAGGAGATCCAGGGATATCAGGAGAAATTCACGAAATTGAAGGTGGCGGCCGAGGTCCGGGAGGAACTGGAAAAACAGATCAGTCGCCTTTCCCAGATGCATCCGGAATCGGCCGAGACCGCCGTGGTCCGCAATTACCTGGATGTCATGTTTGGCCTGCCTTGGAACAAGACCACGGTCGATAACCTGAACCTCAAAAAGGCGAAGGCTATCCTGGACGAGGACCACTACGGCCTGGAAAAGGTCAAGGAGCGGATTATCGAATACATGGGAGTGCGAAAGCTCTCCAAGAAGATCAAGGGCCCAATCCTCTGTTTTGTGGGGCCGCCTGGGGTGGGCAAGACCTCACTGGGACGGTCCATAGCCCGGGCCCTGGGCCGCAAATTCTACCGCATGTCTCTGGGAGGCGTACGGGACGAGGCCGAGATCCGGGGACACCGACGCACCTATGTGGGCGCCATGCCGGGCCGGATCATCCAGGGTGTCCGGCGCTGCGGGTCCAACAATCCCGTCTTCATGATGGATGAGGTGGACAAGATCGGGGCCGATTTCCGGGGAGATCCTTCCTCCGCACTCCTCGAGGTACTCGATCCGGAACAGAACTTCTCTTTCCGGGACCACTACCTGGGTGTTCCCTACGACCTCTCCAAGGTTATGTTCATCACGACCGCTAACCTGCTGGACACCATCCAGCCGGCCTTCCGAGACCGGATGGCTACACCGAGGAGGAGAAGCTCCAGATCGCCCTGCGTCACCTGGTGCCCAAACAAATCAAGGAAAACGCTCTGAGCGACGAGCTTATCACTATAACCCGGGGAGCCATCCAGAAGATGATCTCCCTGTACACGCGCGAGGCCGGGGTCCGCAACCTGGAGCGCGAGATCGCCACCGTGTGCCGAAAGGTGGCCCGCAAAGTGGCGGAGGGCAAAAACACTCAATCCCGTATCACCTCTCAGAACATCGAAAAATACCTGGGTCCCTTCAAGATCTTCCGCGACCAGCTCCTTAAACGCGATCAGGTGGGCGTGGTCACGGGAGTGGCCTGGACCGCCACGGGCGGCGAGATCCTGTTCGTGGAAGCCACACGTGTCAAGGGCAAGGGACAGCTGGCCCTGACCGGTTCGCTCGGGGATGTCATGAAGGAATCGGGACAGGCTGCCCTGACCTATGCCCGAGCCCGGGCCGGGGAGCTGGGCATCAACTCCCGGATCTTTGCAGAGAACGATTTTCACATCCATGTACCCGAGGGTTCCATTCCCAAGGATGGTCCGTCGGCCGGTGTGACCATGGCCACGGCCCTGGTCTCTGTGTGCACGGACCTCAAGGTCCGGCGTGATGTCGCCATGTCCGGTGAGCTCACCCTGCGCGGACACGTGCTGCCCGTGGGCGGGATCAAGGAAAAGGTGCTGGCCGCCCAAAGGGCCGGTGTCCGTACCATGATCCTCCCGGCAGGGGTCAAGAAGGACCTGATCGACATTCCGGCCAAAGTGAAGCATGACATACAATTCATCTTCGTCGAGAATATGAACGAAGTGTTCGAGCATGCGCTGCTGCCTGCTTCTCCTCCCGCAGCCAGGCCGCCTGCCAAACAGAAAAAGTCAGGATGAAACACCGCGGATTATCCGAAAAAGAACTCATCGCAAACCTGAGGGAGCGGTTCAAGCCTTCCGATAACAGCGTGCTCCTGGGCATTGGAGACGACGCCGCGGTCTTCCGGCCGGGCACTCTTCCCCTGGTAGCGACCAAAGACATGCTGATAGAGGGTGTCCACTTCCTGCCCGACCACCCGCCGCACCTCCTGGCCCGGAAGAGCCTGGGCGTGAACCTGAGCGATCTCGCGGCCATGGGGGCACGGCCCCTGGGCTTCACCCTGGCCCTGGCCGCTCCGGCGCGGCTGCCCGTGCGGAACGTCGACGGTGTGTTGGCGGGGCTGCTGCACGAGGCG
>JBGUED010000538.1:0-1939 GCA_041821525.1 Candidatus Aminicenantaceae bacterium
GGTAGCGGCCCCGGCCCCGCCGCACATGATGTTGTCGTGGGCGCCAGCCTTCCGCATCAGGAGATCTGTATCCATTGCCTGCAGCAGAGCGATGGTTTCAGCATCGCGGGCATTGGCCTCTTTTTTGGACAGATAGTGGGACATGTCACTGGATACGATGACCAAGGCCTTTTTTCCGGCCAGGACCTCGGCCAGGGCCTTGGACAGCCGCCGCACCGTCTCCTGGGAGGGAAGGCCCATAAGCACGGGGACGATCTTGGCCCCGGGAAGGACTTTCTGTATGAAAGGGACCTGGACCTCAATGGAGTGTTCCTCCCGGTGGGCCGCCGCGACGAACCGGTATCCCGTGGCCTTGGACAGCGCTGCGGCCGTGGGTTCATCGACCTTTGCGGTCCCCAAGGGGGTGACATACCCGCCGCTGGGATAAATGGATGCTCCGCTGAAGCCGTGCCGGTGGGCAACACCCAAGATGACGACCGTTTCGATCTCGGCGCCTTGAATCAGGGCGTAGGCGTGAGCAGCCACAGGGCCGGAATAGGCGTAGCCTGCGTGCGGGATTATCAGGGCTGCAAGGCCCGAAGCCGGGTCAGGGCGCGCATCAGTCCAGGTCAGCAGGTCGTCCAGCTGCTGGGACAGATAGTCCGGCCTGGCGTCATAGAACTGGCCGGCCCAGACCGGCTGGCGCAGCCCCTGACCCCAGGCAGCGGGGGCCAGCAGGAGAAGCCCCAGGGTGCATGCCGCGAAGCAGCGTTTCATGTCCCTCCTCTCAGTATGAATATAAGCCTGCCGTCCCTAAAAATCAAATCTCGGCACACAGGGACAGGGAAAGAAGGTTGACTTTTGTCCTGATTTGAACGAAAATGAATAAACCGTTTTCGTGAGGTCACAAGAGGATGAAGAGTCTGTGCAAATCTCTTTTTACCCTAGCCCTGGCTTCTACTGCGTTCTTTATCGGATTTTATCTCGGCCAGGAAAAGATCGTTGCCCGGTTCCCTGAGTTTCAGGAGGACAAGGGCGACAAAGCGTAATTTCCTCAGATGAATTTAGGGGCTTATGGCATTCTGATCATTTTCGGGGCTTTTGTCCTGCTCATAATCCTGAATCCGAAACTGTCCTGCTTCGGGAAATGGATCAAATCCCCGCTGTATCCGCTGCTCCGCAAGCGGTCCCAGGCCTCGCGCAAACAACTCCCTATCGAGGACTACGGATTCGACCTGGAGGGTGACGAGGGAATTCGTGCGTCCCGCCCAAAACCCTATGCCGCTATGGAGAATAAGATCCCGACGGAAGATTACGGGTTCAACCTCAGGGACTCCGGTGCCCGGGAGGCACCTGAAGATCCGCCGGATAAGGGCCAGAAGGGGAACACGGGCTGACACGCCTCGGGGGGAGAGGATTGGACCATCATTCGGGATTCCCGATTGCCGCGACCCTTCTCTTCCTCCTCGCCCTGGTGAGCTGCAGCCCCTCGAGCGTGCTGCTCTCCCCGGTTCCGTCCCGCATGGAGAGTATTGAGGGGCATGCGCGTGTCTGGCTGGCCAATCCAGAGGGCACGAGGACGAAGTTCGCCTTCCTGCTGCACCTCCCCGACCAGGGTAGCATCGAAGTTTCGAATGTTCTCGGCCATTCACTCTACCGGATCCTGATCACCCGGGATGCCGCCTATCTCATCATCCCCTCCAAAAGGCTCTACTGGAAGGGGGACGAAACCGAAATCTTCGACAGGTTCCTGGGTTTTCCGCTTGACCTGAACGAGATGATCAGCCTGATCAGTGGGGAGTGGTCAAACCGGCCTCAAGAGCGGCCGGCCTCGGCCTGGCACCTGGAGAGAGACGCGCAGGGGCGTATCATGACAGGGCAGAGGGAGGCCCTGCGCTTCACGGTCGAGGAATTCATTCCGGACACGCGCTTTCCCCGCAGCCTGCGGTTCGAGCATCCC
>JBGUED010000539.1:0-1938 GCA_041821525.1 Candidatus Aminicenantaceae bacterium
CGGGCACAAAGCCCTTCACTCTGACGACCAGCACATCTTCATAGTGGCTCCGGTTGAAGATCACGATCTCCCCTTTACCCGGAGTGTGTTGGTGAATCCGCCACAGGTAATCATGGTCCATCTCTTCGGGTGTGGGCACCTTGAAGCTCGCCACCTTCACTCCCTGGGGATTCACTCCATCGAACACGTGCCGTATGGTGCCGTCCTTGCCGCCGGCATCCATGGCCTGGAGCACGATCAAGACTTTGTGTTTGTGTTGGGCATAGAGCATCTCCTGCAGTTCTTCCAGGCGGGAGTTCAGTTCTGCGAGTTTGAGTCTGCCCTCCTCCTTATCTCCTCTGAAATAGCCCTTGTCATTCGGGCTCCTCTTATTGAGGTCGATTTTTTCGCCGGGCTTGACGAGATAGCGCTTCATTTCCCCTCCTTCCAAAACAAGGATTGTGGACATCATATCCTGTTCTCGATGATTGTTCCAATGGAATGGAGATCAGGGAAAGAACTCCTCCAGTATCTGTCCATGGGGCAGCTCCTGGAGGAGCCTTGTCTCCTGTTCGGCCTTGGCGGGCATGGCTTATGCTTTCTTGTGCTCCTGAATCAGCCTGCGCAGCTCTTTGGCCTCTTCTGCGGTGACATCCTCGTACTCCAGCAGGCAGCGGACGAGATCCGCGCGGGAGCCACCGAAAACCCGGTTCTTTATGTCGTCCAGGATGTCCTTTCGGGTTGTCTGCCTCTCCTTGACGGCCGAGTAAAAGAAGGCACGGCCTTCTGCCCGGTGGGACAGCCAGCCGTACTTCTCCAGTCGATTCATCTGGACCTGGACGGTAGTGCGCCGCAGTTTGTGCTTGCGCCTGGAATTGATTGTCTCAAATACTTCATTGACGGTCACCTCTCCCTTTTCCCAGATCACCTTCATGATCTCCAGGTTGGCGGGTGAGAGATTGTGTGACCTTCGGCTGCTCATGTTGTCGGTTCCAGTATTAACGACATCTGTCGTTAATAATAGACGACAATTGTCGTGCCGTCAAGCTGAAGAGGATTATTTCCATTTGACGGTTCTCCCCGCAATCCTATATTGTGTGTTTGATATCCGCATATGAATAGAAGTGTAGGCAAGTGAAAAACCTGAGGCGGCTCCAGAATCCGGACGGGATCATGGCGCACGGCCGCTGGCTGTCCCGCTCAACGTCCGATGTAGCCGGGGATGTCCTTCTCTACGACCAACTTAGTGGTCAGCACGGTCTCTCCCGCCGTTAGGCGAACCAGATATTCTCCCGGACCGGCCAGCGGTGCACGCCGTTGGTAGCGCCTCTGGCTGGTTTGAGTCGAGGTTGCAGACTTGCTCGGCGGATTCTGCCGGAAGTTCCACAGCACAGCATGCAGTCCGGCCTCTTTGGGCCCTTCCAGGTTCCGGATGATCTTGCCCGTGATGTCGAGGATCTCTATCTTGACACTCTCGGACACATCGGTTTTCAGATAATAGGAAATGATGGAACCTGTCGGGGGATTTGGCTCGAAGAAGCGTTTGTCGGTAACCCAGCTCCACTCGTAGGTCCGGACCCACTGGGTCTCGGGCCGGACATCGAACAGGTGCACATCCTTCTCCCTTGCCTCCTGGTTCCACTGCTGGAGCGTTGTGAGGTTGTCCACGATCCAGGCCCCGCGTCCGTGCGTGCCGGCGATGAGGTCGTAATCCCGGGGATGAATGAACAGGTCGTGCACTGGTACGGTGGGCAGCCCGTTCATGAAGCGGGACCAGGTCTCGCCTCGATCAAGCGAGATGTACACGGCAAACTCACTTCCACAGAACAACAGATCCGGATTCTTGTAGTCCTCGCGTATGACATACACCGAACCCTCAGGGAGACCGTTCGTGATCTTTTTCCAGGTCTGGCCATAGTCATCCGTGGTGTAGAGATAGGGGGCCTGGTCGTCATATCG
>JBGUED010000540.1:0-1937 GCA_041821525.1 Candidatus Aminicenantaceae bacterium
ACCGCGACGATCCTGCGCGTGTTCCTGATGTCCGCGGTGGGATCTCCCTCGACCAACACGCAGTCGGCCGTAAAGCCTTCCCGGATGCGGCCGCGGTCCTTCAGGCCGAAGGTTAGGGCCGGGATAGAGGTGGCAGACCGGAGGGCGGCCAGAGGCGAGAGTCCGGCCTCGACCAGGAGCTCGAGCTCCCGGTGAAGGCTGGCTCCGTATGTGGTCCCCGGGTTCGGGGCATCTGTCCCGGTCAGGATCGGGACCTCTGCTTCTGCGAGCTGAAGGATGGCCCTCTCTTCAGCCGCATAGGCGCCTTCCTGGACAGTAAAGGGAAATGCCATCTTCAGCATCTGATGGTCATCGGGTGTGAGAAACGGAGACAGCTCCGGGTCTTCGATTAGAGAAGCGGCCTCAGAGCCTGTGGGAAAGTTTTCCAGCACGGCCAGGGTAGGGATGACAAAGGCTCCCTTGCGGGCGGCCAGACGGCCGAAGTCCGGATCGAAGGCATTGTCGAAAAATAAGTGTGCCAGGCCGTCCACGCCGGCTTCGAGGGCCTCCATACACTGTGCCTGAGTGGCCGCGTGGATGATCGCAATCCTGCCCTGCTCGTGAGCCGCCGCGATCACTGCGGTCACAGTAGCGCTGTCGAGTGTGGGCCGGGTCATTCCGTAGGCGCTCCCGTCATCATAGATGATCTTGATGAAATCTGAGCCTTCTTTGATCCGTTCTTCCACCCATGGGCCTGCATCTTCTGGTTTCGTCAGCGTGGGAATGGGCATGCCGTACTGAGTGCCGTGGCCCCCTGGAGAGGTGGCCAGGATCCCAGGAGAGAGCAAGTGAGCCATGTCCTGGGCTCGGCCCGAGTCCTGCAGCTGTTTTATGGCGTTCATGGCCTTGACATCCATGAACATGTCGACCACGGTCGTCACCCCGAACACCAGGGACTGCTTCAGATTCTCGGCCTGCCAGACATGCACATGGGCATCGAAAAACCCGGGCAGGAGTGTCATACCGGTGCCGTCGATGACCTCTGCTTCGGGGGGGATGATGACGCCCTCGCCGAGACCCACAATCCTGCCGTCCTGAATCACGACCGTACAAGGCGGAAGAAGCTCTTCTCCATCGAAAACCGCCACATTCTTTACAGCGGTGGAGGCAGACGCTGCCGGCCTCCTTGCCTCAGCTGGATGCATGAAGAGGCACGCGAGCAGGCAAACCCCTAAGAAGGCCACACGGACACTCCTTCTGCGTGGAGATAGTAGGTCCATTTTAATAAATTTCATTTTAGTCCTTTCCTTTCAGTTTCATTCCGTCTTCAGGGGGAGCAGGTTTTCCAGGGTCCTCAAGTATTCTGAGAAAGCCGTCCTCCCCTTCCCGGTTATGCTGCATGTGGTGAGCGGCTTTTTTCCGGCGAAGCTCTTCCTCACTTTGATGAATCCCTCGTTCTCGAGCCGGGTCAGGTTCGCGCTCAGGTTCCCATCCGTGGCACCGATCTTCTCTTTCAGATAGATAAAACTCGCATCCTTCACAGAAGCCAGGATGGTGAGAATGCCCAGCCGGACCCGGGAGTGGATGACGGGGTCCAGTTGAGAGAAAGTCTCAGAAGTCATCTTGGTCACTCTGTTTCCGGTACATGGAGCGCAGGACCAGAGCGGGCAGGATGTAGCCGATCAGGATGAGTGGGATAAAAAGGAGCGAGCGATAGTTTGCATGGACGACCGACATGACAACAGCACCCAGCCACCACGCAGCGCCGCACCACCGCAGCAAGCCCCAATCATAGACCCCTCCCAGAGAGAACACTAAAATGCCTGCCACGAGAGCGATGATCACGGGGATCACATCCCAGGCATAGAGCTTGAGCATGGGCAAGACAAAACCAGCCAGGGCAAAGCCGATCCCGCCAGCAAAACTGATATGGGCGGTAGCGACCTGTGAATAGGTCC
>JBGUED010000541.1:0-1929 GCA_041821525.1 Candidatus Aminicenantaceae bacterium
TATTCCAGCGCCGCCCAACGTCTCCTCGCAAGCGCAAGCGGCGAATGCAAAGGTCGGCAAGCCGAAGGCCATGCTCTCGATCAGCGGCGCGCAGAATCCCTCGTGTTCGCTCAGGCTCAGAAAGACATCGGAGGACTGATAGAGGGCGTACATCTCTTCGTCGGGGATGTGGCCGGTGAAGCAGATTTCCTCGGGTTTGAGGTAAAACTCATCCGCCAGGCGGATCAGGGAGTCATAGTATCGGGGCAGAGATGAGGTCTTGCCCACGACGATCAGCCGCACCAGGGGAGAGATGTATTTCTTGTAATAGAAGACCACTTTGATCAGTTCGTCGATCCGCTTGTTGGGGACGATCCGGCCCACAAACAGGATGTTAACCCGGTCGTCTCTAAACAGATCGGACATGAAATGGCTGGCAGGCTTCCGGTATTTTGAAAAATCCACGAACAGGGGAAAGACCGCGTTAAGAGAATAACCGGCCGCCTCCAGCTCCATCCGGTTGTACTCGGAGTCAGCCAAACCCAAGTCCGTGACTGAGGACAGGGAACGGAGCTCGTCTCTCCCCAGGCGGGAGATGCGCGCCATTTCCGCGGAGTAGGGTGTGAAGAAGTGCTCGGGCGTTATGTTGTGGTACAGGAGCGCCTTGCGGCTGGGCAGACGGGCAAAGGCTTGAGTCAGCAACGAAGGCAGGGCGTAGTGCAGAAGGGTCACGTCCCCGGGCCCGGGTTCCGGAAACGCCTCGAAGAGACAGGAGTCGTCCTCCAGGCCGGAATCTCGGTCCAGGCAGTAGATCTCGGAGACGAATCCCTGGTCCCTCAGGAATCCCTTCATGTGGAACGCGGTGTCGCCGATGGCGTCGCCCCGGTGGAAGGCCGGAACCAGCTGGTCGATCCTCATGCCTGCCCCACCCGCTCGATGTGCTCCATCAGGATACGCACGATATTGGCCCGGTCGTACCGCTTCAAGGCGGCCCTCTGGGAGGCCATGACACCCCGACGGAACCGGAGATCCTGCCGCAGCCTGTCCAGCAGGGCTGCGGTCCTGAAAAAGTCTTTCTCCCGAAGGAGGATTCCCCCTCCGTTCATTGTCTCCTCCACGGCCCCGGCGGCATAGGCGACCACGGGGACGTCCTTGTGGAACGCCTCCATGAGGGGGACACCAAAACCCTCGTGTTCGCTCATGCTAAGGTAGACGTCGGCCAGGTCATAATAAGCCACCAGTTCGGCGAAGCGGATATGGCCGGTGAAATGGACCTCCTGCAGCCCCAGGCCCGCCACCAGCTCCTGCAGCCCCGCAAGATAGCGCTCCATGCCCCGGTGATCGCCGGCCAGGATAAGGCGGGAATCCGCATCAAAGAACTTTTTATAGAAATAGAAACATTTGATGACGTCCTCAAACTTCTTGTTGGGGATGATCCGGCCCACGAACAGCACGGTCCTCTTCGGTTCGCTGAAGATCTCCCTCACGACCGGGTCGCCCGGCTGATCGAATTTGGCCAGGTCCAGCAGGAGCGGCAGAACCCCGGTCCGGGGATATCCCACTCGTTCCAGCTCCTGCCGATTGAATTCGGAATCCCCCAGGGCCAAGTCTGTTTTGGCCTTGAACAGGTTCAACTCCAGCCGCCCCTTGTAGCACTCCCGGGCCAGGATCCGGTGATGGTCCAGGAAAAAGGCGTGGGGAGTGATGTTATGGTAGATCATGATCTTCCGGTCCGGGACGCGGAAGAAGAGCTTGGAGACTGGAGAGCCGATGGAAAAGTGGAAAATCACGATGTTTTCCGGCCGGCTGAAGCGCCGGTATTTGCGGTAATCATGGGTGTGCCGCGCCATGCGCGGGTCATGGAAACGGACAAAGATCTCGGAGCGGATCCCCTGCTCCTGGAGGGCGGACCGGATCTCCATCATCTCGTTGGAGATGGCATCTCCATAG
>JBGUED010000542.1:0-1914 GCA_041821525.1 Candidatus Aminicenantaceae bacterium
GGACGGGAACTAACTAGAAATACCATCATCAAAAAAAGGCGTCCCCCTGGGGCGCCTTTTTTTTTCTGGGGGACATCCCATTCCGGGACACTCTGTTTATCAGGGTGTCCCGGAATGGGATGTCCCCAATTAGCTGCCAATTAGCTGACTAGCCCAACAAGCTGGCTAGCCGTAAATGTGAACCGAGCGCCTCGTTTTTACCCGACTCAGGGGGCTGCGCAGAGCCTGATCCAGCCGGTTCTTGCGTGCCGACTTGACGAACATCTGAACCCGGTTCTTCCCCCGGATGCGCGATACCGGAGCCAGCGCCGGCCCCAGGACCTCTACGTCTGCGAGTGTCTCGTTCAGCTGCTGGGAAAAATTACGCGTCCAGTTCGCCAGGCTCCTCAAGTTTTCTCCCTGGAAGACGATCTCCGCCATGTAGGAGAAGGGCGGATAGCCCAGTGTGCGCCGGTACTGGAGTTCCTGATCGTAGTAGTCCTCGAAGCGTCCGAAGGCCACAGGGCGGATGCAGTGATGCCAGGGGAATTCCGTCTGGACCAGGAGTTCACTGTCTCGGGCGCGGACCAGGTGCCGGATGACCTGCCTCAGGTTCTGGGCGGTACGCTGCCCGGCCTGAAAATCCGGCACACCCAGCGCGGTTTCGGGGTGGAACACGGCCACCAGGCCGGCAGGGGGAAGATTGTGACGGTGTGCCAAAAAGGGAGTGCCCAGGAGGATATCGATCCGGCCCTGTTCGAAATCATCCAGGATCCGCTCCTGGTCTGCGCTCTGGGTTGCCGCATCCGGATCAAAACTCACAATCCTCCGTGTTGGGAAATTCCTCCTGAGCTCCTCTGCGATGACCTCGATCCCCGGCCCCCGGCTGGCGATCATCCGCCCCCCGCATTCCGGGCAGCCGGGAGAAAACGCCTGCCCATGTCCGCAGTAATGGCAGAGCAAACGGCTGTCTTGCTTGTGGTACGGCAGGGTCACGTCGCAGTTGGGGCAGCGGGCGATGTGGCGGCAGCGGGAGCACCTCAGGAAAGATGCATAACCGCGCCGGCTGCAGAAAACCAGGACCGGTTCCTGCTTGAACTCCAGGCGCCGCCGTATGCGCTCGATGATCCGGCCTGCGATCAGGCTCCGGGAACGAGAATCATCCAGGATTTCCACATAGCCCAGCTGCGGGGGGCCGGTCAGGTGCACCACATCCCCGCCCTTATGAGCCCGATACAGGGTCTCCACAGCGGGCCAGCCGGACCCGTAGACCAACAGGGCCCCAGACTGCTGGGCACGGATGAGGACCCCCCGGCGGGCATCGAAGGACGGGGCTTCCTTCTGGAAGTAGGACCCATCCTGCTCCTCCTCGACGATTACCAGCCCCAGATCATCCAGAGGGGCGAAGAGAGCCGAGCGGGGCCCGATGGCCACATGGGCCTGCCCGCTCCGGAGCTTTCTCCACTGGGCCGCTCTCTGTGAGGGGGTCAGGCGGCTGTGCAGGACGGCCACACTCTCCCCCAGCTTTAGCTCCAGGTCGCGCCGAAGGCCCTCGGACTGAGCGATCTCGGGAACCAGGACCAGGGCCCTGCGCCGAAGGCCGGAGTTCTGCTTGAGCAGATACAGATAGATCGCCTGCCGCGTATCGGCCGCAGCGTGCAGATAGACCGCACGGTGCTCATTCCGGCTCAGGGCACCGCCCATGGCTCGCGCCGCCTGCAGCGCATCCCGATCCAGGGAAAAATCCAGCTCCAGCTGAGAAACCGTCGGGGCAACTGCCTCGACTCTTCCCACAGATGCCGGTTTTATCTCACGCAGGCGCGTTACCAGACCACACTTTTCCAGCCGCTTCAGCAGGGCAGGGACATCCTGCTGCGGAAAGCGCCTGCGGAGATACCTCTCTGTGTAGGCTTTTTTGCCCAGCAGCTCAAGCAG
>JBGUED010000543.1:0-1908 GCA_041821525.1 Candidatus Aminicenantaceae bacterium
AGCATCGACTCTCATTATGGGGGCCGCCATGTGGCCTTGAAGGCTGGGCTCAGTTTTTTCACTCCAGGCCTGACTGTGAACCGGATATGTTTTTCCGGAGGTGAGGCCGTCATCCAGGGCGCCAAACAGCTTCTCCTGGGCGAAAGTCAGGTGGTGCTGGTCGGTGGTTATGAAAGCACGAGCCAGGCTCCGCTGGTCCAGTATGGAGCGTCCTTCGGATTTCCCTACATGGGAGGACCGAAGTCTTATTCTCTGTTCAGAGACGGTCTGATGGATACGTACATCAACGATGACATGATGGGCACCGCAGAGAACCTGGCCAAACATTACGGAATAAACCGGGAAGATGCCGATGACCTGGCTCTTTCTTCTCAAAAGAAGGCCGAGGATGGCCGCCTCAAGGGCCGCTTGTCCAAGGAAATAACGCCGGTCATTCTGAAGACACGAAGGGGGGAGATCGTCGTATCCGCAGACGAGCACCCCAGGCCTGAGACCACACCGGCGATCCTGTCCGGTTTACATGCGGTCAAGCCCGGAGGGATACACACCGCCGGAAACGCGAGCGGGATCGTGGATGGCGGCGCTGCCTTGATCATGGCCACCGAACAGCGCGCCAAGGAATTGGGGATCGAACCCATTGGAGAACTCATCTCCTGGGGAACGGCAGCCGTAGATCCGCATTACATGGGGATCGGACCCGTTCCAGCCTCGAGCATCGCGCTGGCCAGGGCCGGGATGGCCCTCGAAGACCTGGATTTCATTGAGATCAACGAGGCCTTTGCCGGCCAGTACGTGGCGGTGGAGCGAGAAATGGGACTGGATCGAGCCAGGGTCAATGTAAACGGAGGCGCCATAGCCCTGGGACATCCCCTGGGCGCAACCGGCGCCAGGCTCATCACGGCCCTGTTGACTCTGGGCGGGACAGGGCTGGCTTCCGCATGTATCGGTGGTGGTCAGGGCGGTGCAGTCATCCTCCGAAGCCATGCGGAAAAATCGTCACTCTAGGATGTCAGGATGAAAAACAGGGAACAAACAAAAATGGAATCACCAGAGGGAATAACCTGGGATGATGTTGAAGTCTTGATCGTCGGTTCCGGTACCATGGGAGCCAGCCTGACGCAGACCTATGCGCAGAGCGGATTCAATGTCGGCGTATTGGATGTCAGTGAGGATATCCTCGAACGGGCAAAGGACACCATAGGCCGAGAACTGGACACGGCCCGGAAATCCGGCATCTTCTCCAAAACCCAAGTGGCTGAAATCAAGGGCCGGATCCTGGTCACAACCAGCTATGAGGAGGCTTGTCAGGGTAAAAACCTCAATCTTGTCATCGAAACCGCGACCGAGAATATCGAGATCAAAAAGAAGATCTTCATGCAGCTGGATGATCTCTGTCTCCCGCATGTCGTCCTGGCGACGAATTCCTCGTCTCTGGATACGAATATACTGGCCGCTTGCACGAAAAGACCGGACAAAGTGGTCTGGATGCACTATTTTTACCTGCCCCACAAGAACCGGGCCGGGGAGTATGCGGGCTCAGACAGCGCTTCTCCGGAAAGCCTGGCGGTGGCGGCCAAGTACATGAAACTGGCCGGGAAAGTGGCAACCCCGATTCTCAGCAGCCGCAAGGGAGGGGCCGCCGATGTGATATTCGTGTCCCTCCTTACGGAGGCCGCAAGAATGGTCGAGGAAGGCTTCGACCTTCCGAGCATCGAAGCCGCAGGCAGAGAGGCCTTTGACATGCCGCTGGGATTCCTGAAGTTGATGGATGTTACAGGGATACCCATCGGGATCTACACCATGTATTCATTTTCCGATTCTTCCAGCCCCGACGACCCCTTGTACAAAATCTATGGAAATTATTTTGCCCCGCCGGAGAGCTACATAGCCCTTCTGGACAAGTACCAG
>JBGUED010000544.1:0-1905 GCA_041821525.1 Candidatus Aminicenantaceae bacterium
GTTCCTATGCCTTGGTGTTGGACACAGCCACGATCCTGAAGCGCCTCTAGGAGAGATCCACATCGCCTCCAATCAGCGGCTCTTCTGAAAAGGGCCGCACCATCAGGAGCGGCGCATCACATAGAATACGTAGCCGTAGTAGTCCGCATACCTGCGGTGGAGATCAAGCTCCGCCGCCTCCATGGCGATCACCTCGAGCTTATCGATTTGATCGTGATACTTGTCACGCAGGGAGGGGAGCTTGGCTTCGATGTGGCTGTAATAGTCGTCCCACCAGGCACTGTGAGGAAGCGGGAAGTGTCCCAGCAGATCGTATCCCGCTCTGGACACACGCGAGGCATTTTCTGCCGCGTCTGCCATGGGGGGATAGGCCTGCCTCCAAAATTCGGCTAATTCTGATGGAGGATCCGGCCTGAGCCACGTGATTTCGGTCACGGCCACAAAACTGCCGGGCTTGAGAAAACTTTTCCAAAGCTCCAGTCCCTCCTGGAAACCGATGAGGTAGATGGCCCCCTCCGACCAGATCACATCGAAGGAAGCCGGAGCAAACGGCAGCTCGGCCATGTCGCCCAGGCAGGTTGTGATGCGGTCGGTTTTCCCTTGCGCCCTGACCCGGGCCTCGAGCGTGTCGAGATAAGGCTGGTGATTATCGAGCGCCGTGATACGGCCACTGCTGAGGGAGGCCAGGTCCAGGGTCTGCTGGCCAGGACCGCAGCCAGCGTCCAGGATCGCAGGACACTCCGGGAGATCGAGCATCTGCAAGGCACGCTGCGTGGCCTCGAAACAGCCGGGTCCTTCGCGGGGAAGGCCGGAATGGATCTCGAAGAAGACGTCCTTTATCTCCGGGTCCATTTTCTCGCCTCAGCGGGAACGGATCCGCCTACTTTTTCTCCTTGTAAATGATCCGGGGAATATCATTCTCCTGCAGGAGCTTTTCGAAGTCCTTGAGATCCCCGGCCTCGAGCGCCTGGAACGTTTCCGCAGCCTTATCCAGCTGGGCCTTGAGTTCTTCGAAGCGCTCCCGGATGGAGCGGTTGGGCTTGGAGTCCTGAGAGCTCGCGGAGGAGTACACATAGGCTAGCTGATTGTCGAGCTTGACCTGGTAGTTGATGGGATCCTGGCCGCTCTCGTTCTTGGTCTGGATGAGTTCTTCCTCGAGGACCGTCAGATTCTTGCTCAGCTCTTCGGCCGCCTTCTTGACATCCTCGCTGTACCCGGCCTTATCCGCCCGTGACGAGATGTCCTTGACCTGGGTGCGAATTTCCCGCACGTCCTTTATCAGGTCGTGGCTCTGTGTGAACGCCTTCCCGGCCTCGACCTGGAGGTCGAACTGTTCCTGGAGATCGGCCACGGAGATGTGCTCCCAGCGGGGATCCTTGAGGACCTCGAAGGGCTGGGTCAGGCTCTCCTCGCCGACCGTGAGCCTCACGGCATACTTGCCGGGTACGGCCCGGGGACCTCTGGTATTGCTCAGTGAGATGATGGCCCCCTGGATCTTCTCGGGGGGCTCGTGAGTCAGGTCCCAGGAGAAGCGGTTGAGCCCCTCCTCGGCCTTGAGCTTGTCATAGGCCCGGATGACCTTGTCTTCGGCATCCAGGATCTCAAGCTTGAACTTCTTAGGCTTCTCCTTGAAGCTTGCATAAACGGCCAGCCGTCCCAGCGTCCCACGCACCTGCGTGCGGTAGGGATTTTCCGGGCGGTAGAGTGCCATGGGCTTGTCCTTGTCGGCCGGCTCGACCTGATGCAGGAATCCGATGTCGTCCAGGATCCAGAAAGCCCGCCCCTGCGTGGACACGACCAGGTCTTTGCGATAGACCAAGAGGTCGGTGACGGGGGTTACCGGGAGGTTGAGCTGAAATGGCTGCCAGTGTTTGCCTGCGTCGAAGGAGGCGAACATCCCGAATT
>JBGUED010000545.1:0-1895 GCA_041821525.1 Candidatus Aminicenantaceae bacterium
GTTGAATCCCGCGCTCCGGGCGACCCCCCCTCCGAAGATCACGATGAAAGCCACAAGGGAGGCGGCCAAAACAGCACATGCGGTCCCCAGATTCAGCAGGATTCCCCGGCTCGAAGATTTGTCTTTTTCTTTGAAGGCGGAGAAGGCGGCCAGGGCGCATCCGCATACAAGGAGTGCGGCCAGGAGGACGAGGGCATGCGGTTTGGTCAGGAAACAGAGGACCAGGCAGAAGCCGGTGAGCAGAGCATAGCGGCGAGTGCCTCCCGTGCAGCTCCTGTAGATCAGGTAGATGCAGAGCGCGAAGAGGGGCACGTACAGGTTCTCGGCCATCAGGAAGGAGGAGTAGCCGAACGAGGGGAGCAGCAGCGCCAGGGCCGCGCCCAGGGCCGCCTCCCGGCGCGGCACGAAGTCCCTCAGGATCCCGTAGAGCGGGAATAGAGTGGCATTGATCAGGAAGGCGTTGAACAGCTTTCCGGCCACGAGGAAGTTGTCCCGGAAGAAGAAGATGAAGGCGATGAGGACCTGGTAGAGCACGTAGCCGACGTTGGTGGGGGCCCCCACAACCTCGGGTCTCAGCACAAATGGGTCCAACCATTTATAGAAGCCGTAGGCCATGGATTTGTAGACCAGCTCATCCGGGATCACGGCCGGCTCGGAGAGGAGGAGCGATTGGAGGAAGCGCAGGAGCACGAACAGCGCATAGAGGAAGAGGAGGGAGCTCCACAGCCTCGGCCCGATTCGTTCAGGGATCGGAGGAGGCAAGAATTGGTCCTCACCGACCTGCGCCTTTTCCGGCATGGCCTCAGCCGCCCTCCCGCCCGCTGGGAGCCTGCGGCGTTCTCCTCAGCCTCCAGTCCAGGAGCGAATACAAAGCCGTACCCAAGAGCAGAAGGGCCATCCATTCCCCTGCGCCCACGATGTGATAGGTCTTGCCCTTCTCGAATACGCTCCAGAACTGAGGTGTCCGAGGATCCCTGCTCAACAGGATGGCAGCCTGGCTGTCCGGGCTCCTCTCTGCCTCCGGGTAATAGCTCAGCAGGCCCGCTGCGGGGGCGAGGAGTGCGAACACGAGGATGCCCGCAGCTGCAATTGCCGAGGGCGACCTGCGCCACCGGATCTTGGGGAGGTGTCCCTGAGGGAAGAGCGCGTCCTGATTGAGCCAGAGGTAGATGAGGAACACCATGAAGGCTCCGCCCGCGATGTCCAGGATCACGTCATTAAAATCATAATAAGACTGATGCGGCCACCAGACGACATAGTACTGGTACAATTCGTCTAGTGCGCCCAGCAGGCCGATCCAGAAGACGGTCTCCCCGAACCTGCGGGTCAGGGCCAGGAGCGGGAAGACCAGGAGGCTGAACTGCATGACATGGATGTACTCCAGGTTGACGGCCAGGACCGCCCAGTGGGTGATCCCGATCAGGCCGAAGGTCAGGGCGAGGAAGAACAGCTTGAAGATCCTGTCTTCGCCTTTCATGATCTTGATAACAACGGCCGCGAGGACCAGGGTCAGGGCGGTGAGGGCGAACAATCCCCATCCTCGGTTATAGGCCGCGTAGGTGGTCTGCTGCTCGATCTTCAGCGAAAGCCGGGCCACCGGCTTGTGAAAGATCACTGTGGAGATGAAGTAGAGGGAGCCAAAGACCCAGGTGAACCATTTGTGCCGCAGCAGAAAATCCAGGATGATGTTCATGACCGGTCCGTCCCTCCAGAGAGCTTCTTCCTCATATACTCGTGATAGAACTGAGGTATGTCCACTTGATATTTTCGGCCCCCGCGCTGGAAATGCTCCCAGTACGCAGCGGTCTTGTTGGCCGGCTCGGCCAGGAAGAGCTGCTTGAACCGGCGGGGGTGTTTCTTGAGCAGGAGGGCGTCCTTTTCGAAGAACCGGTCCC
>JBGUED010000546.1:0-1891 GCA_041821525.1 Candidatus Aminicenantaceae bacterium
GCCGGACAGGTTCTTGATTACGTCGCCGTAGAGTTTGCCGTTGGGAACGATGATCTTGACGTTGTCCAAGGTCGCGATCACTGTGTTGAAGAGCTGAATATCCTTGACCACGCCCAGCACCCCGGCCGCTTCTATGAGGTCTCCCACCTTGAACGGCCGGAAGACCAGGATCATGATCCCGGAGGCAAAGTTGGACAGGGATCCCTGGAGGGCAAATCCTACAGCGAAGCCTGCCGCACCCAGGACCGCGACAAAGGAGGCCGTCTGAACCCCGAATTTCGCCAGAGCCGCGATGAGGGTGAAGACGATCACCAGTGTGAAGCCGAGGTTGGCGGCAAAGCCGACGATCGCCTCCTCGGTGTTTGTCTTGCGCAGGAGGCGTCGGATGCCTTTCCTGACCATCCCGGCGAACAGGCGGCCCAGGATGAGGATGAGGACAGCGCCAACGATCTTTAATCCATAGGTGGTGGCAAAAGCGATCAGTTGATCCATGATTGTTTCCATACTCTCCTCCTTTTTACAATTCCTACCACACTGAGGCAGAGCAGTCAAACATTCAGGATAGAGGGCAAGCCTGTGTTGGAAGTCAGGATATTTGTCACGGGATCGACGGCTAGGCCGCTGTTATTCCGCGGAGATGACGCCGTGCGGACGGCGGTTGGCCTGAAGCTCGGCATCGAAGGCATGGGATAGCGCGGTCAAGCGGTCCACTACCTCTGGGTATTCCTTTGCCCGGTCAAGGCTTTCACCAGGATCTTGCTCCAGGTCGAAAAGGGCCAGCCCTGTTTCGGTCTGTTCATACAAGACGGGGATGCCTCCGGTCCCGCCCTCCCTGCCGGCCAGCGTGCGGTAGCGATGCGGGAAATGGAGCTTCCAGCGGCCGCTGCGGACCGCCTCCAACCGGTTCCCCTGATAGAAATAGTACGCCTCTTGAGGAGAGGTCGCGCCCGGCACTCCCGAAATCAGGGGCCAGATGTCTTTTCCATCAATGGGGAGAGGTGGAAGCTCCGCCCCCAGCAATCCGGCGATGGTCGGAAGGATGTCGATGGTCATGGCCGGTTCCAGGCACACGGCTCCCTCAGGAATATGGCCGGGCCAGCGGGCGATGAAGGGAACCCGCACCCCTCCGTCCCAGGTGGTCCCCTTGGCCTCGCGTAGGGGCCCCGAGCCGCCGGCATGGTCACCATAGCTGATCCAGGGCCCATTATCGGATGTGAAGAGGACTAGAGTATCATCCGCCAGACCCAGTTCGGATAAGGTCGCCAGTACCTCTCCCACCGACCAGTCGAGCTCCATCATCACGTCGCCGTACAGGCCCTGGGCAGACCGCCCCTTGAACTTTTCCGAGACTCCGAGGGGGACGTGGGCCATGCTGTGGGGCAGGTACAGGAAAAAAGGCCGGCTTCGATTCCTGCGGATAAAATCGACCGCCCGCTCCGTGTACCAGGTGGTCAGGAGGTCCATGTCCGGGTTATGCTCGATGATCTTCTCTCCCTCGATGAGCGGAAGGTCTGTATAATCCTGGGGTCGTTCCGGATGATAGGGCCACATGTCATTTGAGTAAGGAAGCCCGAAGTATTCGTCGAAGCCGTGGCGCGTGGGCAGGAAGGGGGGGAGGTGTCCCAAGTGCCACTTGCCATAGATAGCGGTGGCATACCCAAGGGGCTTGAGCAGCTCGGAGAGGAGCGTCTCGTCGGAGTGAATGCCATGTCGGGCGCGATGGTCGGGCGCGCCTTGCAGCTGGATGCGGTTTGGATAGCATCCCGTGAGCAGGGCGGCGCGGGAGGCTCCGCAGACCGGCTGAGCCACATAAAAATCCGAGAACCGGATCCCTTGAGCGGCCATCCGGTCGAGATGCGGGGTCTCAAATCCCTCGGCGCCGTAGCACCCG
>JBGUED010000547.1:0-1888 GCA_041821525.1 Candidatus Aminicenantaceae bacterium
CACGCGAACAAATGCCTCCACAGCCAGTTCCAGGTCTGCTGTCTCGTGCGCCGCGGACAACTGGATCCGGATGCGGGCCTGTCCCTCGGGCACCACAGGATAGGAGAATCCGATCACGTAGATCCCCTCTTCAAGGAGGCGTTCGGCCATGTCCTGTGCTCTCCTGGCATCATAGATCATGACCGCGCAGATCGCGGACTGCGTGGGTTTGATCTCGAATCCGGCAGCCCTCATTTTCTCTATAAAGAAGAGTGTGTTGCGCCGCAGCTTGTCCGGCAGGTCGGTACACTCCCCGAGTATCTCGAAAGTACGGATGGCTGCTCCTACCACCATGGGGGGCAGCGAGTTGGAGAAGAGATAGGGCCGACTGCGCTGGCGGAGCAGATCGATGATTTCCCGGCGTCCGGTGGTGAATCCGCCGATGGCGCCTCCGAAAGCCTTGCCCAGGGTGCCTGTGATGATGTCGATGCGGCCCATGATCCCGAAGAGCTCTGTGACGCCCTTGCCGCACTGCCCCACCACACCCGCGGAGTGGCTTTCGTCCACCATGACCAGGGCATCGAAACGTTCTGCCAGTGCCAGGATCTCATCCACGGGTGCCACGTTGCCCTCCATGGAAAACACACCGTCCGTGGCGATAATCCGGAAGCGGCGGTCCTGTGTCCGGATGAGCTTGTCTTCCAGGTCTGCCATGTCGCCATTCCTGTAGACAAATCTGGCGGCCTTGCACAGCCGAACCCCGTCGATGATGGAGGCATGATTCAGAGCATCCGAGATGATGGCATCCTCTTCGCCCAAAAGGGGCTCGAACAATCCGCCATTGGCATCGAAGCAGGCGGCATACAGGATGGTGTCGTCCGTCTGGAAGAACGCGCTGATCTTCCGCTCCAGGGCCTTGTGGAGGTCCTGAGTGCCGCAGATGAAGCGCACCGAGGACATGCCGTATCCCCGGTTGTCCAGGGCGGCCTTGGCCGCGGTGATCAACTCGGGATGGTTGGACAGGCCCAGGTAGTTGTTGGCGCAGAGGTTCAGGACCTCCTGGCCTTCTTGGAGGGTGATGCATCTGTCCTGTGGAGAGACAATGATGCGCTCTTCCTTGTAAAGCCCCGCGTCACGGATATCGCTCAAAGCGTTCCGGAGATGATCCTGAAAACGGCTCGTCATACTGCCCTCCTGGACCGGATACATCCACCCGGCCGGTGCATGGATCCATTATAGGCTAAGCAGGGTTCAAAGTCATGGCAGCGGGACCGGGCGGGCGCTCTTCAGCTCCCTGGATGGGAACGAGCCTTGCGGGCGAACAGGCTCCTCACTCCGTGTGCCAGAAGCGCAGCCTGAAGCCTCGGATTCAGGGCTTTTTTGAAGATGGCCTCATAGGACTGGTTGCCGGTGAACATATTCCAGAGGATGGAGCGCAGCATCCGGGCCGGTCGGGAGCCATTTTCCTGGCCGGCCATGTCGATGTGTGTGCTCTGCAAGGCAGGGATGGCGGTCAACATGTTGTTGAGGAAGAACAGGAGGCGACCATACCGGTTGTCCCTCACGATGATCTTCCTGGCCGGCCGGTGATAGTGGGCGGCAAAAGATCCCGAATCGATACCCTGATATACGGCCGTGCGTGCCGCCAGCTCTGCCGTCACGAATGCGGACTCGATGCCATTCTTGTAATAGCGCGTGCAGTTGGCGTCCCCGATCATGACCATCCTGTCGGTGAACGGCCTCCGGGCGGTCGCGGTGACGATGCGCGGAAAACACGTGCACTGCGGTGTCTGCCCCGGAGAGATGTTCTGCGACCGCATAAACTCCATAAATTCGGGGAGGGCTTCCTGAGTGATGTCCTTGCGGCCGACGAACGTGAGGCTGAGGAAGTCGCCCTTGGGAACCACGG
>JBGUED010000548.1:0-1869 GCA_041821525.1 Candidatus Aminicenantaceae bacterium
GGAGGGGGATCTTCGGATGTGGGCGAGGTGACCCGTGTAGTTCCCACCACCAGTCTGGCGTTCCCGGGACAGGTCCCCGGCAACATCGGGCATCACTGGTCCTGTGTGGCCGCCAACTACGGTTCCACGGCCTGGAAGGGGCTGAATGCTGGGGCCAAGGTCATGGCCGCCACCGCCATCGACCTTTTTCAGAAGCCTGCAGAGCTGGAGGCCATGTGGGAGGAGTTCAAGGCCTATGAAGAGAAGCATCCCTACAAGTCATTCCTTCCGGAAGACGCCAAGCCGCCCCTCGACCTCAACCAGGAGTTGATGGAAAAATTCAGGGCCCGGATGGAGCAGGTGGAGAAGGAAACCATCAAATAGTCTTTTTTTAAATCAGGTGGCTTTGGCCGTCTGCGTTTGCTTTCCTGAATAGACGTGGATTTTATCGGCTCTGCAGTAAAACCTGGGAAATATAGAAACGGAGGATACCCATGACAGTGAGGACATTATCCCTGCGGCCGGGGTGGAAGCCCGGCGTATTGCTGCTGGCACTGATTATGTGCTGCAGCGGTGTGAGCTTCACGCAGCACGAGAAACCGGTGCTCCACGGACGGCACTGGGTGGCAATCACAGGAAAACCCATCGCCGCTACGGCCGGGGCCATGATATTCCAGAAGGGAGGCAATGCAGTGGATGCGGCTTGCGCCATGCTGGGTGCGACCTGTACCATGTACGACGTGCTGAGCTGGGGAGGGGAGACTCAGGCCCTGATCTACAATCCCAAGACCGGGAAGGTCATCGGCATCAATGCGCTGGGAGTGGCTCCATCGGGCGCCACCGAAGAGCTATATAAGGGGAAAGACCTGGATTTTCCACCCGAAGACGGTCCGCTGTCTGCGGTGACGCCAGGGACTCCGGGCGGTCTGCTGACCATGCTGGCAGAGTTCGGCACTCTGAGCCTCAAGGATGTACTGGAGCCCAGCATCCAGATGGCAGAGGGCTACCCCATGGAAGAGGACACAGTGAACAGGATCGAGAACCGCAAGGACCGCCTCAAGCTCTGGCCCTACTCCAAGGCGCTGTTTCTCCCCCACCTGGGTGAGGAACACGAGGGCCCTCACATCGGAGAGATCTTCAGCCAGCCTGATCTCATGGAGACCTTGAAAAAACTGGTGGAGACAGAGCAGCAGGCGCTGGCCGAGGGCAAGGATCGCAAAGAGGCCATCTACGCTGCTTATGAGCGCTTCTACAAGGGGGATATCGCCGAGGAGCTGGTCCGCAGCACACAGGAGCAGGGCGGCCTCATCACCATGCAGGACCTGGCAGATTGGAAGTGCTATCTCGAGGAGCCGGTTAAGACCACCTACAAGGGCATCGAGGTTTACAAGCTGACCTGCTGGGTTCAGGGACCTGTCATGCTGCAGATGCTGAACATGCTGGAGAAGCTCGATCTTAAAAAGTTAGGCTACAACAGCGTGAACTATATTCACACCCTGTACCAAGTCATGAACCACTGCTTTGCAGACCGCGACTTTTATTATGGCGACCCCTACGTGCCGCCGGAAGAGCCGCTGCAGGGATTGCTGTCCAGGGAGTATGCGGAGGCGCGGCTCAAACAGATCAACTGGAACACGAACGATCCGGATGTCCGGCCCGGCGATCCTTACCCTTTTCAGGGCGGTACCAATCCCTACGGAGAATATCTTGAAAAGGGAACGCCCATCAGCTTCGACGTCCCGTCGCGGCCTGGTCCGGTCGTGTCAGGCCTGCGTTTGGGGAACAAAGTGCTCGTCCGCCGTACTGACTTCACCGAGGACAAGGATCCCGTGACGGTGACGGTGGCGGGCAAGCCAATCCAGGTGCCCGTTGCCGACGGCGAATGTCAGG
>JBGUED010000549.1:0-1869 GCA_041821525.1 Candidatus Aminicenantaceae bacterium
AGAGGGGGGGGCTGGCTGTTGGGGTTAGCGGGGCTTTGCTTTAAGGGAGGATCCTGCTCAGCCAGCAGAAACAGGACACTCGTTTAGTCGTATAGTGGTAGCAAAAGTGAATAAATAAAATGCCTAATGTCATTTCAGGTGCTGAGGTGTTTCTGGAGGATCATCTGGATCTGGTCGCCGGGCTAAGAGTAGGGCTCATCACCAATCCCAGCGGTGTTGACCATCTTCGACGATCCATGATCGACCGCTTTGCCGGCCATCCCCGGATCACTCTGGTCGCGCTGTTCAGTCCGGAGCACGGGATCCGGGGGAGTGCCGAGGCCGGGGAATATGTGCCTTTCGAGGTCGATGGAAAAACAGGCCTTCCGGTTTTTAGCCTCTACGGACAGCACCGATCGATTGAGCTGGACCAACGGGATCGCCTGGACGAGATCATGCGCACATTCGATACCCGGGAGGAGGGGAAGGTCCCTGAGGAGGACATGATCGAAGACCTGGACGTGTTGATCTTCGATCTCCAAGACGTGGGCACGCGCATCTACACCTATGCCGCTACCATGGCCTACTGCATGCGTGTGTGTGCACGGAGGGGCATTCGCTTCCTGGTACTCGACCGCCCCAATCCGATCAATGGCGTGACCATGGAAGGCCCTGTGCTGGAGTATCCTGCTTACAGCTCGTTCGTCGGCATCTACCCGATCCCTCTCCGTCATGGAATGACAGTGGGGGAGCTGGCGCTGCTTTTCAATGACCTCTTCTTAGAGCAGGAGGCCGACCTTACGGTCATTCCACTGCGGGGATGGGAGCGGGAGATGTGGTTTGACCAGACCGGCCTTCCCTGGGTTCAGCCCTCTCCCAATCTGCCCACGCTGGCAGCGGTTACGGTCTACCCCGGTCAGGTGTTGTGGGAGGGGACCAACGCCTCCGAGGGCCGGGGCACGGCACGACCGTTCGAGCAGTGCGGATCCCCCTGGATTGAGGGGCAGTCACTAGCGGATCAACTCAATCGCCTGGCCCTGCCAGGAGTTCTTTTTCAGGGGATTTGTTTCCGGCCAGGATTCTCGAAGTTCGCGGGGGCGGAATGTTCCGGCATACTGCTGGAGGTCACAAAGCGGGACCTATATCGTCCGCTGGACAGCACCCTTCATATCCTGGAAGCGGTGATGGAGCTCTACCCGGACCAGATGATGTTCCACGAGGAGTACTTTGATAAGATCACGGGGACAGGCAGGGTTCGGCTGGCCCTGCAGGAAGGCATCCCCGCAGCAGAGATTGCATGTGAATTCGAAGTGCCCCTGGCAGAGTTTGCGGAACTCAGAAGGCCGTATCTTCTCTATCCCTGATCAGCGCAGGTTGCGGACACGCACCTCGATCTCGGGAACATCCCGGAGCAGCGTGACCAGTTCCTGAGGATCGGTGTTACCGTAGTGATAGGGATAAAGGAACCTGGGCTTGAATACCTTGGCGGCCTCTGCGGCCATCTCAGGCGTCATGGTATAGGGGCGATTCATGGGAAGGAAGGCCACATCGATGTCCTTCAAAGATCTCATCTCAGGGATATTCTCTGAATCTCCCGCGATGTAGATCCTCTGGTCTCCCACATTGAGGATGTACCCGTTGTCCCGGCCCTTGGGGTGGAAACTGGTATCTGGATCCAGGTTGTATGCCGGCACGGCCTCGATCTTGATCTCGCCGAAATTGAAAACATCGCCGTTTTTCAGCATGGTGCCGCCCTGGAATTTTGCCTGGCTGGACTCGTTTAACACAATTTCCGTTCCGGGTTTTTTCAGGAGCTCGATCACTTTGATGTCCAGATGGTCTCCATGTTCGTGCGTTACGAGTATGAGGTCGGCCTGGGGCATAGCCGCA
>JBGUED010000550.1:0-1869 GCA_041821525.1 Candidatus Aminicenantaceae bacterium
GGGTTTCTCGCAGGTCACCCCGATCAGCTCACCCTGCCCGGATTCGATCGCGGCGACGATCTCTTCCATAACTTCGAGGCGCGTGAAGTTGGGTGATAAGATCCAGATGGCATCGATGCCAGGGTCGGCGACCATGTCCGCTATGGTGGAGAACGGCCTGGCTTCGCCCAGCCGCAGCTTCTTCGCCAGGGAGGCCGCCTCTTCCGCCCTCTGGGGGTGCTTGTCTACGATACCGAGGATGTCGGCATCCCGAACGCCCACCCAGGAGCGGAGGTGGAAGTTGGCGATGAATCCCGCCCCGATAAATCCAATCCCCAGTCTCTTTTTCTCCATGTTTCTGTCTCCTTATCTGTCTTATCAGCGGGTCCGCATAGCGCAGCGCCGGCCTCTCACCCCGCCGCCTAACGACCAAGGGAGGGGAATCCCCGCCCGGTCAAGCTCCTCAGCCCTCGGGCGCCTGTTCCTGAGGCTTGTCAGCCCTGGGATCTTTAAAGAACAGCAGGAATGCCAGGGCACACAGGACGGTCAGCACGACCGGGACCAGAAAGACCCCGGTCCAGTTGGTGACATTCTCGACGGTGAAGTGATCCTTGACCCAGCCCGCGAACAGGCTGCCGACAAAATTGCCGAAGCCGTATGTGACCAGGGTGATCAGGCTCTGCGCCGAATGCCGGATGTCGCGGGGCGCGACGAGGTCCATGTAGATAAACGCCGCCACAAAAAAGAAGACAAAGCAGAACCCGTGCAGGGCGAGGGAGGCGATCACCAGCCAGGAGGGCCGGCCGATGGCAGAGATGATGTAGCGTGCTGGCCAGGCCAAGACTCCCAGGACCAGGATCTTGCGGATTCCGATGCGGGAAATCAGGTAGGGCAGGAGCAGGGCCATGACAAAGATCTCCGCCACCTGGGCGATCACCATGGCCAACGGGATGCCGGCCGAGGACAGCCCGATCTTATCCGATCCCAGGAAGGGAGCGGTGAGCACATAGTAGAACATGAGCTCCGTGGCCACCACAAAGGAGATGATGATGAAAATCAACACGTTCTTGTCTTTCATCATCTTCAGGGCCTCCAGGAAGGCCCAAGGCTTGGCTCCCTCTTTCTGGGGAGGCGTGTGCGGCAGCGAAAAGGCCTGGAGCCCCATGATCAGGGAGAAAATCCCGGCCAGGAGCAGCGTGTCGCCCTGGACGAGCAGGGCAGGACTGGAATCCCCCAGATACCGCCAGCCCGACAGCGCCAGTCCGGCGACGATCCAGCCCACGGTCCCCCAGACCCGGATCTGCCCGAACTCCTTCTCAGACCTGCTGAGGTTTATGAAAGCCACCGAATTGGTGAGAGCGAGGGTGGGGGCATAGAGCATGCAGTAGATGAGTAACAGCCACATCATGGTGTTGTAATCAGTGATGCGGGAGATGTAGATCAGGAGGGCGCCTCCCAAGAGCTGCAGGATGGCGATGAATTTTTCCGAGGAAAAATACCGGTCCGCGATCTGCCCCCCGATGAAGGGCGCGATGATGGTGGCCAGCGGCAGCAGGGCATAGATGATCCCGACCTGAGTGCCGGAAAAACCCAGGGAGCTTGTCAGATACTCGGACAGTACCGGAGCCCAGGCTCCCCAGATGGCATACTGCAGGAACATCATGGCTCCCAGACGAAATTTTACGCCCATTTTGCCCTCTCCTTCCTCATATTTTGTCTTTCTTCATGCTCTCGCTGCAGGGGCCGGACCTCCTCAGTCAGGACGGGGATGTACCCAGGAAATCCAGGGGAACCAGACCTGTCTGAGTGCATTTCGGCAAAGTAAATCCACCATATAAAAAATGCCGGGTATTGTCAATAAATCCCTTGCCAAGACGTGTGGGCGGAATC
>JBGUED010000551.1:0-1866 GCA_041821525.1 Candidatus Aminicenantaceae bacterium
GATGCGGAGACTGGAACAGATCGTGGGCAGGGACCTGTTCACCCGCCAGGGACGATCCGTAGTCCTGACGTCTGGCGGGGAGACGCTGTCTGTGCATGCCCGACAGATACTGAAACTCCAGGACGAGGCATTGAGCGCCCTGGTGCAGCCCGAGGTAGAGGGTACGGTGCGACTCGGAATCCCTGACGATTACGTCAGTTTCCTGCCTGCCATCTTCACCCGTTTTTCCGGGACACACCCGAAGATCCGGGTCCAGGTCATCTGCCAGCAGTCGTCGGAGATACACGAGTTGATGCGAAGAGAGGAACTGGACCTTGCCCTGGTAACAGCCAGCTGCGGCAACCCGATAACCTTTGGAACCGTTGTGCGCATGGAACCACTCATATGGATCGCCTCCTCCCACAAGGCGGTGGAAAAGGAGAACCCTCTGCCGCTTGCCATGTTCACAGACCAGTGTTACCTCCATGAAGAGGCGATCAAGGTGCTCGAAAAAATGGGCCGATCGTGCAGGGTCGCCTACTCCAGTCCCAGTATGGCCGGCCTCATCGCTGCCGTGCAGTCGGGACTGGCGGTAGCCCTGGTGACAAGAGCGAACTACATTGAGGGTACCCGTATCCTGGGTCCTGACGATGGTTTTCCCGTAATGCCGCCGGTGGCCCTGGAGCTCCATCGCCGCTCAGGTGCTGCCGCCGAGGTCCTGGCGCGGTGCGTTATGGAGGTACTTAAGGAAAGCGCCTGAGAGCTGGGACCTTCCTCTTCTTTAATTAAATATACTCCATGAACATATCACTGTTACTTTGGTGAGAGGCGAAGTTGAGGACGTGTGGTTTTGAAGGATTTGTATTGAGACATGCCATCAGGACTGCCCAAATATGGAGGCGTTCATGAAATCGGTAAAAAGTCTTCTTTCCCCTTTTTCAGGACCACTCACCCTGCAGCAACGGATGAGTATATTAGTGACGATCCTCGTAATATTCCAACTTGGCCTCATCGGAATGATTTTCTCTGGCTCCATCGCGCACATTCTCGAGGACCAGATCGGAAAACGAGCCCTTCGTGTCGCACAGACGGTCTCACAGGTCCCCGAAATCAGGTACAGGCTCATTAATGGGGATTCGGAGGGTAGGATCCAAATTGTAGCGGAAGGAATACGTGAATTGACCGGCGCCGAATTCGTTGTGGTGGGAGATCGGGAGGGCAAGCGTTATTCACACCCAAAACCGGACCGGCTTGGTAAATTCATGGTGGGAGGTGACAATGCCCTCGCCCTGGAAGAGGGCAAGTCCTACATCTCCAAGGCGGTCGGTACCCTTGGACCGTCTATCAGAGGCAAAACACCGGTGTTCGACGATGTCGGTAACATCGCGGGGATCGTCTCTGTGGGCTATCTCATCGAGGACGTCAAGGGGATCATTAGAGGGCACCAGCGCAGTTTTTACCCATACATTGGCCTTTTGCTCGTTGTGGGGATCATAGGGTCGGTTGTAATAGCCGGTCATTTCAAAAAAGCTATCCTCGGTCTGGAGCCGGAAGAGATAGCTGGACTCTTTACTGAACGCAGCGCCATTTTAGAGTCCATACGAGAGGGGATCATCGCCATTGACACCGGGCGCACCATTACTATGGCCAACCAGGCGTCTTTACGGAATCTCGGTCTTGACTCGGCAGACAAGATAACCGGACGAAAGATCGAGGAAATCTTTCCCTACACGGGCATGAGAGATGTCCTGAAGACCGGTCAGCCGATCCTGGACAGAGAACTGACCATCGGTGAGAGGGATATGATCTTCAATATGGTCCCCATCGTCCATGGGGAGAAAATCAGCGGTGTTGTGGCTACTTTCCGTCTCAAGGACGAGATAGACC
>JBGUED010000552.1:0-1864 GCA_041821525.1 Candidatus Aminicenantaceae bacterium
ACATGGCCCCGAAGGTCCCGGTGGTGACCACATCCACTTTCTCGGCGGCCTTTTCCGGACCGGACTCCCGGACCAGTCGTGTCATTTCCTCGGCCGTGACGACCGTGGCCTGTTTATTTTTGATCTTCTGATTGATCTCTTGAATGGTCTTGCTCATGATAATGCCTCCTTTTGAAATGTGAATACACGACGAGGGTGTACTCAGGGCTTATTCTGTGGGGATCCCGAACACGGGTGGCTTAGAACAAGAGGCCCGCATTCGGGCAGGACATTATCATGCGGTAGGCCGCATCGGAAAGGATTCGTCCGTGTTCGTTCATTGGATTGCGCCCCATTATAGCGGCTGAATACAGCTTGTCAAGCCCTTTTTGTCTGATTTAGGGAGCCGCCTGTCCCCAAAAAGAGACACGCTGCATAAGAGTTGCGCCGGATCCTCCCTGGAAAGTCATTGGCATAATTATTGCAGCATCAAATCCATGAGACGGAGTGGATACCAGACAAAAACAGGAGGTCTTCATGAAAAAGTTCCTGATAATACTCGTGATGCTAGCGTCTGCCGCCTGCATAAGGCAGACCGTTCACCACACATCGACCTATCTCGATGGCCACTCCTTTGCGGAAGTCTGGGGCGCGTCCATCAAGGCCGTGTATGACATCGATTTCACCGTCGACAGCATGGACCAGGAGGCCGGATTCATAAGCGCAGAAAGCGGGACGCACGTCCTTCAGGAAGTTCCCCCCCGGCTGACCGTCATGATCATCGACAATCGAGGGAAGGTGTTCGTGGAGTGCCGCCTGCTGCAGAAGGAACAGTTTATCGACATCCTCGGCCACGGCAAACGCACCACGCGCCGATTCCTGACCGCCCTCAACGTCAATCTCAACCACGGATCGCGAGGCCGCACCCGCTGAATGACGTCACATTGCCTTTCAAATAAAGGATGGAGGCCGGCTGGCCTCATCTGCTCCGCATGACAGGCACCTCATCTGATTGACAGCTCCGGAGAATCTCTCTATCATACATGGTCTCTGAAGTCAGACCGAGCACGTGAGCCCTGACAGCGAGCCCAACGAATGACTGATTACCGCAAGATGTGGACGGAACTGGGGCTGGACCTCGAGGCTCATGACCAGCTGATGGAATCCCAGAACAAGCTGTTTGCCAAGACCCACCTGTCCCAGGAGAACCGGCCCAGGGCAATGGCCCTGTTTGACCAGGCCTTCCATGCCAGCCACGCCGAGCGTGTGGCCGAGCTCTGGAAGCACCGCAAAAAAGGCGGCAAGGCCATCGGCACTTTCTGCATCTATGTGCCGGACGAGATCGCGCTGGCCGTGGACGTGGTCCCGATTCCCCTGTGCGGAGGATCGGACTGGCCCGTATCCTACGCAGACAAGATGCTCCCTCGGGATATCTGCCCCATAATCCGATCCACCTTTGGCATGGCCCTGAGCGGCACCTGCCCTTACAGCCCGCTCAAGGACTTCATCGTGGGCGAGACCACCTGCGACGCCAAGAAAAAGACCTGGGACCTGTTCGGCTTCAAGATCATGGAGGTCCCCCAAAAAAAGAACGACATCGACAGGGAACTGTGGCGGAAGGAGGTCATTGGCTTCAAGGACATGATGGAGGAACTGAGCGGGGAAGAGGTCACGATGGAAAACCTGGTTCCTGCCGTGCGGCTCGTGAACCGCAAGCGCCAGGCCCTGCAGCGCATCAACGAGTTCCGCAAGCTGGAGGAGCCCCCCATCAGCGGGCTGGATTCCCTACTCGTCTCCCAGGTCGTCCTGAACATGGATACGGGAAAGTTCGTGGAGGCCGCAGAGGAATTGGCTGATGAGCTGCAGGACCGTGCCGCGCGCGGGC
>JBGUED010000553.1:0-1863 GCA_041821525.1 Candidatus Aminicenantaceae bacterium
CTCTTCCTCCACAAACACGGGTATGGGAGACAGCAGCAGAGCACGGCAGGCCCGAACCCGCTTCCAGCCGCTGACAAGGATCAGACGGCCCTCCCGCCTGGCCAGGACGGGTGGATTGAGCAGCCCCAGGTCCTGGATGGAGCCAACCAGCTCATCAAAGGAATCCGAGAAAGAAACGCGGAATCGTTGGTCTGCGAGGTCGATTTCGCCGGGATCTATCTGCGTGAACTTCATTAAACTGAATTATCTAGTTTTGATATGCTAACAATGTTTGGAGGAGTATCCCCCGAAAGGCCGGCCACCAAAATCCCCTTCTCCGCTGCGCAGACGACATCGATATTGTTGTAGTCCTCAGCTCCAATTTCCACATCCAGCTGGCGGTCCAGGAAGTCCTGAGCCTCGGGAAGGAGCTTCCGGGTGACGAGGGCCCAGGGTTTCATTCGGCCCTTTCCCGTATAAAGGGCAGGAAATACTCCTGCAGGATCTCGGGCATCCTGGGGTGGTTGAACGCCCGGTTGTGGCCCAGCTCGTTCAGCTCGTCGCTCACGATCAGCAGGGAGGCGGCGCGGATGCCTCGGAATTCTGCCAGGGCAAAGACCGCTGAGGTTTCCATGTCCACTCCGTCCGCTCCGCTGTCCAGCCAGCGTTCACGCCAGGAGGGGGTCTCCCGGTAGGGAGCGTCGGTGGACACCACGGCACCGGGGAGCAGAGGGTGGCCCTGAGAGCGGACAGTCTGCTCCAGGGACTTCCTGAGTTCGAGGGACGGGCAGAAGTCCCTGCGCTCCGGAAAGTAATGCTGGGAAGTCCCCTCGTCGGAAAGGGCCTCGGTCACGATCACGGCGTCCAGGAGGCGCGCACGGCGGCAGAGTGAGCCGCAGAAGCCGAGCAGGATAATCTCCTCAGCGCCCCCGGAGATCAAGCTCTCGAGGGCCAGCACTGCCGCGGGCGCACCAATGCCGCCGTAGAGCACGACCGCCCGGCGCAGGCCGTAGAGGTGCCCCATGGGCAGTTCACGATTCTTTTCCGCCCTCTCTTGAACGGCTTTTTCGATGACACGTGCACTCGAGTCCGCCGGGATGTACAGGACGGTCTTCTGCTCAAAGCCCTTGAAGGCAGGTGCCTTGACTATCGAACCTTCCGGCTTTTTCATCAGGAGCCTTTCTTTTGATCTTCGGATAGAATCTCGTTAAGGCTTCCGGTCCTGTACCCAGCCAGATCCAGGGTTACATAGGCATACCCCAGCTGCTTAAGCCTGTGGACGATCGGCTCTCTCAACTGCGGATCCATAAGACGGGCGATGTCCTCGGGAGGGACCTCGATACGGGCGATGGTCTCATGATGCCTGACCCGCAGCTGGGACAGGCCAAGGGAACGCAGAAACTCCTCAGCCTGCTCGATCTGCCCCAGGGCCTCGGAATGGATCCTGGTGTAATAGGGGAACCGGGATGACAGGCATGCCATCGCGGGCTTGTTCCAGGTGGGCAGCCCCAGGTGCCGGGACAGCTCCCGAATCTCGTCCTTGACGAACCCAGTCTCCTTGAGCGGCGACCGGACCTTGAGCTCCTCGGCTGCCCGGGAGCCGGGCCGGTAATCCCCGGTGTCCTCAAAATTCGCTCCGTCCAGGACAAAGGGAATGTTTTCCGAGTCGGCAATGACCTGCATCCGCGAGAACAGCTCCATCTTGCAGTGATAGCAGCGGTCCGGGGGATTTGCTACAAAGTCCGGATTCTCCATCTCACAGCTCTGAATGATCCGGTAGCGCACATTCATGGATTCCGCCAGGAGTGTCGCCTCCTGGATCTCCTTCTCCGGGTAGGTCTCAGAGGTCGCGATGACGGCCAGGACATTCTCCCCCAATTCATC
>JBGUED010000554.1:0-1859 GCA_041821525.1 Candidatus Aminicenantaceae bacterium
GCCTTCCTCCACAGTCTTGTCTGAACCCGCCTCTAAATGCCAGTGATCAGCAAATCCCATCAGGTCCCAAACATCTACGTAACCATCCACATTGCCAAAGCCAGGTCCTACCAAGTCAAATCTTGGATCCGAGTCAGGCCTCGACGCAAGAGGGAATCATCTGATTCATTCAGGTCGAACTGTTTCCGGAGCACAACGAGGGGGCCCAGGCTGCGCGGAGCAGAGGGATTCCGGATGACTGTCACTCCATTTTCCTCGGCCACGCTCCCCGCCCAGTCGGCCTGCTGCTGAACACAGGAGATCATCATGACGAACAGGACCACGGGGAATGTGATGGAATGACAGACGAATCGGGATCTCATGCTGTAGTCGTCCTGTTCGTCATGGGATTCTATGGTGTATACAGGGCAGAAGAGGAAATATTCCCGGAGGAAAAGAGAGCAGCCGTTTACATAGTGCTGTAGAGCCAATTCAGGTAGTAAGTAAAATAAAAGACGGCCAGGGCCAGCACCGCAACGATCGAAGGGAGAGCGATGACCAGATAAGGCTTGAGCTGCAGCCGCATGGTTTTCAGATCGAAATTTTTGTATGTCTTCCAGAAGGCGATCCCCAGGGGGGTCAGGACGATCAAGGCGGCGATCACCTGACTGGAATACTCCTCCCTGGGATTGTAGGAGAGGATGTGCGCCCTCCACAGGGAGATCATGAGGTAATAGATCATCTTGGCACACAGCTGGAACAGGTAATACAGCATGCCCACGCCCAGGAAGGCGATGATCACCGAGTCGACAGGGAGGCTCAGGAACACCGAGGCTGAAAAAAGAACGAACATGACTATTCCCAGATTCAATGCAGGGTGACCTCCCCGAGCTATGAACAGCACTAGAACCAAGCCCAGGATAAAGACCAGCCGGGGCATGAGTTTATTCCACAGGATCCTTTTCCGCGTAAGGGGCAGGGAGAGGAGATATTCAAAGGCACGGTCTTTTTTCTCTGCCTGGAAGAGCGTCGCGCCGGCATAGACGGGGAATGCGAGGAAGGTCAACATGACCACAACCTCCAGGATATCCAGGAAGGGGGCCTGGAAGTGGATGACCAGCTTGTCCGTGAGATAGGCGATGGGGATCGCCAGAAGGATGAGCATGCACTCGACGAACTGGTAGGCCGTATCCCGGAATTCTTTCTTAAGCATATTCGCCTCCGATAAAGGCTGTGACGATCTCGGTCAAGTTGAGATCCACGATCCGGCTGCTGTCCTCGATCCCCACATCCGGATTATAGGGATAGACATAGAACTCCGAGTGGCCTGAGAAATCGAGACGGGCCAGGATGTCCAGGGATTGGGGGGGGCGCTCCCCCACGACTTTTTTCACCTTGGCCTTGAGGTTGTCAATGCTCTCATCGACCACGATCTCGCCGGACTTGAGCAGGATAACCCTATCGATGATGTGTTCGATGTCATAAAAGTTGAGATTGACCAGTATCACGGTGATCCGGCGCTGGGAAAGCAGCTTAATGAGGGTTTCCAGGAACAGACGCCGGAGGTAGGCGTCGATGGAGTGGATGACCTCATCGATCAGGAAGAGCTCCGGCTCGGTGGAGAGAATCAGGCTGAGGTGAAGGATGATCTTCTGTCCGGTCGAGAGTTCCTTGATCCTCTGATCGCTGCGGATTTTGGTGTGCTGAAGTAGAGTGTCGTCAAAATTCTTCAGATCGTTGGCCGACATGTGGAAGTCAATGGCTTGGCCGACACGCAAACTCTGGTAAAGTCTGGGCTCATCGGAGATAAATCCGATCCGCCGACGCGGGTCTTCTCCTGTGCCAGTGTCGATCTCGATGGTCCCGGAGGCCGGATTGAG
>JBGUED010000555.1:0-1851 GCA_041821525.1 Candidatus Aminicenantaceae bacterium
CGACCCGCCTGCTCAAAAAAGAGGAGGCCCCCAGTCCCGTCAATCCCCTGCGTCCCCTCAGACAGGTCCGTGTGACGTTCAACCGGCGAACCCGCCAGGGCCTGGATAGACCGGTCTCGGCCACGGTCACCCTGTCCCTTGGGGATAAGCAGGAGCCAGGGAGCAATCGATGAGCATCGAGACGCTGGTCCAGCAGGTCATGAACTACAGCCCGGATCGTGGAGGAGAAAAAAGCCAGGCTCCTGGGAACCCATGTCCGCATCAGCCCGCCCGGAGGGTAAAAGTTGTCGGCATTAATGAAGTTCATGATCCATAATCTCCCAAGACTTGACTTTTGGGCGGGAAAGAATATGGTTAGGAGAACACCCGCAAGGGACCGTTAAATCCGAACATGGAGAGCTACCCATGAAGAGACTCATCACACGGAGACGTTTTTTCAGCCAGAGCTTAGGCCTGGGAGCCGGGGTCCTTCTTTTTAAGGAACTGCCGGCGTTTGCCGGCGGGCAGGGCGGACAAGTCCCCCTGATCATCACGAGCCACACCAATGCCACGGGCAAGAAAGCCATGGCAGCGGGATGGGAGGTCATCGCCGGAGGAGGGCGGGCCGTCGACGCCGTGGAAAAAGCAGCCAACATCATCGAAGAGGACCCGAACGACATGAGCGTGGGGTATGGTGGATTCCCCAACGAGGATGGTGTCGTGCAGCTGGATGCCTCCATCATGGACGGCAAGACCTATAACGCGGGCGCGGTCGCCTGCCTGGAGAACATAAAGCACCCCTGCTCGGTGGCCCGCATCGTCATGGAGCGGACCGACCACGTTCTGATGGTGGGCCGGGACGCCCTGGCGTTCGCCAAGAAATGGGGATTCACGGAGGAGGATCTGCTGACCGAGAAGACCCGCGAGGCCTATCTGCGCCGCAAGGAAAACCTCTCCGACCGGGACGATTGGGGGCCCCCGGAGCATCTCCAGGACCTGCCAGAGTACCAGCAGAGGCGGCAGCGGGACGAACTGGACGGCGATCCCCACGGCACTACCAATGTCCTGGCAGTGGATCGGAACGGGGACGTGGCCGGCATCACCACAACCAGCGGACTGGGATTCAAGATCGCCGGCCGGGTGGGCGACTCGCCCATCATCGGGGCCGGCCTGTACGTGGACAACGAAGTCGGGGCAGCCGGTGCCACGGGCAGGGGTGAGGATGTGATCAAATCCTGCGCGTCATTCTACATGGTCCTGCGCATGAAGGAAGGCCGGACCCCCCAGCAGGCCTGCGAGGACGCCCTGCGCATGATCGCGGAGAAATACAAGAAGGTGAATCCGGACTTCCTGCCCGGAGAGCAGTTCGTCGCCATCAACACCAAAGGCGAGCTGGGAGCCTGCCGTACGACCGGCAACCGGCCCGGCCGGATATCTGTCCAGAACACATCCGGCTATTCGATCTACACCGGCTCCATCGCCTTCCCCACGGAGGAGTAGGCCGCCGAATCCTCGAGGCACAAGGAGAACACGACTCATGTTCAGCGCGGTTTTCGTGCTCCTGGTCCTTCCCCTGGCCATCATCCTGGTGTCCTTCCTGCTGTACCGGCTCTCAGGCCGGGGCCGAGAAGACCGGAGAGGGTGAATTCACCTTCTCCGATCCTGACTTCCTCAAGGTGATGGACGCGTTCAACGCCATGAAATGACCGGATCGGATCTCTCGATCATTCGTAGCGCAGTGAGTCTATGGGATCGGCCAGCGCTGCCCGGATGGACTGGGCGCTCACCGTGATCAGCGCGACCCCCAAGGCCAGCACTGCGGACAGCAAAAAAGGCCAGATCCCCAGGCTGGTCCGGTAGGCGAAATTCTGC
>JBGUED010000556.1:0-1849 GCA_041821525.1 Candidatus Aminicenantaceae bacterium
ATGAGGGTCATCGCCAGAATCAATACCGACATGCTTTTCATCGCTACTCCTCGACCACCGTCCAGTCTGGGCAGTTCATGAATTTAAAACGATCTGTAAGTTAACCATAGACCAGCCATAATTTCAAATGATATTCCACACCTGGATTTGTCTCGCTCCTAATCGGTGGCTTGGGCGTTCGGTTTGATCTATAATGAATCCCTGAAATCAATCGAGAACAAGGAGCCTGAAATCATGCAATTCGATCTCGAGTCCATCCGGGAACACATCCTGGGCCGCGATCTGCTGATCCCTACTCCCTTCGGCGATCGCCACTTGCTCTACGCTGACTTCACCGCCTCAGGGCGGGGGCTGCTCTTCATCGAAAACATCATGCTCGAGCTTCAAAAATCCTACGCGAACACACACACCGAGGACGACTACACCGGCAAATTCACCACACGTATCCTCCACAGGGCAGAGGAAAAGATCAAGCGTATGGTCAATGCGGGACCTGAAGGCAAGGTCATCCCGATCGGATCCGGGACAACTGGAGCTCTCAAAAAACTCCAAGAAATCATCGGCGTTTCCATGCCGCCGGTTACCCGGGAGCGTTACGAGGAAGCCATCCGAAAGGCAGCGGGGAATCCCTCGAAGATATTCGAAGAACTGGAGCGCCGCAAGCCCGTGGTCTTCATCGGCCCCTATGAGCATCATACCAATGAGCTTATGTGGCGCGAGGCTTTCACAGAGGTAGTCGTAGTCGGTTTCAATCCCAGCGGCCTCCTGGACCTGGAAGACCTAGAGACAAAACTGGCCGCTTCTGACCTGGCACAGCGGTCCAAGATCGTATCCATATCCGCAGGATCCAACATCACCGGAATCCGGACCCCAGTTTATGATGTGGCCCGCATCGGCCACGCCCACGAGGCCCTGGTCTTCTTTGATTTTGCAGCCGTAGCTCCCTATATCGAGATCGACATGAACAGGGATAAAAACTCCTATTTCGATGCGATCTTTTTCTCTCCGCATAAATTTCTGGGCGGTCCGGGATCCAGTGGGATACTAGTCTTCAACCAAAGGATCTACCGCCAGGACCTGCCTCCCACGACCGCCGGAGGGGGAACCGTGGCGTTCGTCGGCTATGACCAGCACGACTTTTCTGAAGACATCGAAGCAAGGGAAAAGGCCGGAACACCTCCCATACTGCAGACAATAAAGGCAGCGCTGGCCATGGAGGTCAAGGACCGGATCGGGGTGGATCGGATCGAAGAGATAGAGGCGGAATACACTTCCTATTTTCACGAACGCCTGCTCAAGATGAAATATATCGAACCCATCGGCAATGCCGATCCCAAAGACTGCCTGTCCATCGTCTCATTCAACATCACACACCTGGACCGCATCCTGCATCCTAAATTCATCACCAAGTTGATAAATGACCTTTTTGGCATCCAGTCCCGTGCAGGATGCAGCTGTGCCGGGCCCTACGGGCATGCCCTGCTGGGTATCGACGCCCAAGCATCCCAGAGAATCAGGGACAGTGTTCGCAAGGGATATGGCGGCCTCAAACCAGGATGGGTGCGCGTCAACCTGCATTACACGCTCACAAGGGAAGATCTCGATTTCCTCCTTGACGCGATCGAGTTCGTGGCGCAGAAAGGCCACCTCTTCCTGCCTCTGTATGTTTTCGACCTGAAGACCTCAGAGTGGTCCCACAGGGATTTCCCGGATGTGGGACGTAGACTAGACCTGGAGCAGGATTATTCCAGCCGATCTGTCGATCTCTCACGGCTCCCCGAGCTCAGAAAGGCCGTCCTGAGTCAAGCGAAACAACTAGCGGAGGAATTGAATGCCGACCCCAAGTCAC
>JBGUED010000557.1:0-1834 GCA_041821525.1 Candidatus Aminicenantaceae bacterium
AGCGCGGGAAAACGAGGCCCCGCGGCCGCAGCCCGAGGTTACCAGCCGCTTGAACACCAGCTCACCAGCATTCTCATTTCCACCATCGGTCTCAACACGCACCACCCCCATCCCGTCATCGACCTCCACCTTCTTTATCTCATCCCTGCCATGCTGGCTTTCACGGTTCCTATGTCCGTGCTTATGGGGATCCTGGCCGGCCTGAGCCGCTTGTCCTCGGATTCAGAGGTGACCGCCTTCAAAACCCTGGGCATCAGCAACCAGCGGCTGCTGCGGCCTGTCCTGCTCTTCTCTTTCTGCGGCTGGCTGGTGACCTCTTTCCTCCTCCTATACATTACCCCTCGCGCCAACTACCAATTCGTCCGGACCTTTGTCAGCTCGGTGCTGACCCGCGTCCAGTTCGATATCACGCCCCGGGAGTTCAATGAGAACATTCCGGGGGCGGTTCTGTATATCCAGGAGGTGGCCCCGGACAAGTCCTGGAGGAACGTCTTCGTGCACATCTCCGAAGAAGGCCGACTCCCCGCCGAGGTGTTCGCGGAGAGGGCCCAAATGAGAGTGTTCGGGGAAGAGAAACGTGCTGTCCTGGAGCTCTTCCAGGGACGGATCCATACCTATCACTCCCAGAATCCCGAGGAGTATCAGGTGACATCCTTCGAACACCGCGAGGTGGAGCTGGATGTAGGGAACTTCTTCGCCTCGACTTCCGATGTGAAACGTGTCCGGGAAAAGGACATCCGTGAGCTGTGGGAGGGCGCGGCCGCCCTCAGCGCGGAGCTGGATGCCTTGCCCGAGGCTGAACAGGCCTCGACCATACCCTGGAAGATTAGAGACCTGAGGAGGCATTGGATCGAGATCCATAAAAAATTTGCGCTGCCCTTTGCCTGCTTCATCTTCGCCCTGCTGGGGATCGCCTTGGGAGCCACCACCCGTAAGGGCGGCCGCACCAGCGGCTTCACGATCAGCATAGCGATTATAACCATCTATTATGTCCTCATTACCGGAGGCGAGAATTTGGCGGTCGAAGGCCACATGGCTCCCTGGCTGGGCATGTGGGGCCCCAACATCCTGCTGACCTTGTGCGGCCTCTATTTCTTTGTCACGGCGCACAAGGAGTGGGGCCTGTTCCCGAGGATGAAGCGCATGTGGTCGAGTCCCAAGCCCGCGGCCGCAGCAACAACGCGCCGGCGGGCCCTGCGGCTCCCTCGGCCCCGTCTTCGCTTCCCCTCGATACTGGACAGGTACGTCATACGCAAGTACCTGGCGATCTTCGCCCTGGGCTTCTTCAGTCTGATGGCGGTTTTCATCATCATCGATTTTTTTGAGCGCATCGCCGATGTCTATCAGCACGGCATGCCCCTCTCGTTCTTCTTGGAGTTTCTGTGGTTCAAGTTCCCGCAGTACATGCACTATGTTCTCCCGGTGAGCGCGTTGATCGCCACCCTGCTGAGCCTGGGGATCCTGACCAAATTCAATGAAATCACGGCGATGAAGGCCTGCGGGGTGAGCCTTTACCGAGTGGCACTCCCGGTGGTCATGATGGCTGCGGTGGTGAGTTTTTTCTCTTTCTACCTTCAGGAAAACATTCTGCCCGGCACCAACCGCAAAGCTGAGGAAGTCTGGAACCGGATCATTGAAGTCCCTCCCCGCAGCACCAGCCGTGTCGACCGCCGCTGGATCGTGGGGAAGGATAGGACCCGGGTCTTCCATTACCGCCATTTTGACAGCATCGCTGACACATTCAGCCAGCTGACCATCTTGGATATCGACCCCGAAGCCTGGCGGATCAACCGCAGGATCTTTGCGGAAAAGGGCGTCCTGCAGGGCCGGGAGC
>JBGUED010000558.1:0-1832 GCA_041821525.1 Candidatus Aminicenantaceae bacterium
CGTGCCTAACAACTGGCCCTGACAGGTAAATACGGTCTTGTCCGTCAGTGACCGGGCAGTGGCCTTGGCAATCCCGAAGTCGATAATCTTCGGCACCGCCCTGTCGCCATGCACGGATACAAGAATATTCGAAGGCTTGATGTCCCTGTGGATGATCTTGGATTTGTGAGCCTTGGCGAGCCCCTCCGCGGCCTGATACGCGATCTCGACCGAGCCGATGAGATCCAGCTCCTGGTTGGAGATCAGCTGGCTCACGGTCGAGCCCTCCACAAACTCCATGGCGATGAAGGTCGTGCCGTCCACCTCGTCGATGTCATAGACCTGGGCGATGGCCGGGTGCTGGATGGAGGCCGCGGCGCGCGCCTCCTGCTGAAAGCGGCGCACCCTGTCGGGATTCGCGGTCAGCTCGGGTTTGAGCACCTTGAGCGCTACGGGCCGCTTGAGCTTCTGGTCCTGGGCGCGGTACACGACCCCCATGCCGCCTTTGCCCAGCAGCTCTTCGATCTGGTAGTGTTTGATACTTTTCCCGATCATAGGCCCGACTTACGCATATCCTATACCATGGACTCCCTTCTGGTCAATCCAGATTTGCGGATTTGCGCTCAGACCATTAAAACGTTTTGATACTATTATATTTATAGCCTTAGAAGGCATAAATAAACGGCTTAGAGCCCATATTTTGGGACCAAAAATGCATATCTAAGCCTTCATGTGGAATCAGCGCTTCAGATTTATCTCAGGCGACATCTTTGGTCCCTTGAGGGCGATTAACTAATATTTGACACAATTTTAACAAGACTCTGACAACCGCTTCGGAGGATCGGATTACTTTAGTGATGATGAAGGAAAAAGGAGGGCTCAAATGAAAAGAATGGTATCCATCCTCCTGATCGGGGTTTTTCCCATCAGCCTGATGGCGGCTCGGACGTCCAAGCTTAAGGGCCGCTTCACGCTCGTGCCGCAGAGATCGGCCTGTGCCTTTATCGCCCACACCCTAGCAGGCCGCAGCGCAGCGGGCGGGTATGCATCTCAGCCGCAGGCTGAAAAAACGAAGCAGGGCTTCTCATCTGAGGTCCTTTCCTCATACGGAATCCATACGGAATACCCTTCTGATTCCGATCTGAGCGATCCGCCTGCGCGTCCCCCGTTCAACCTAGGCAGCATGCTCGGCCAGGTCGCCGTGAGCTCCCTGGTGGGAGCCGGGGTCTTCGTGGTGTTCTACTTATTGGCGGAAAATGATGATTCAGGCGTCCCCGCCGCGCTGGCACTGGCGGGCTATCCCACAGCCGTGGCCGCCAGCGTCTATGTTATGGGATCGCTCGGCAAACAGACTGGATCGTTCGGAGTGGCGCTCCTCGGGAGCCTCGTGGGAACGGGGATAGTCCTCGCCCTGCTGGTCAGCGAATCGTACATCGGGCCCTACTTCGCCGCGGGCATAGCGCCTCTCATGTCCTCGATCGCGTTCAACCTGACAAGGCGGTACAAGTCCCCCCCTCAGGCAAGTCCAGCCCTGGTCAACATCAAGGACGGGAAACTCGTGATAGGTGTGCCCGCCCTCTGTATCCTCACCTCTCCATACAAACCCAGAAGTGTCGATGTCAGCGTTCCGCTTCTCAGTTTGGAAGTAAAATAAGGGGTGATGTGTGAATCCCGGGGGCAGCGGCTGCCATGGCCGGAGTGCGGGATTATCTCTCTGGCCCTGTCCCCTGCGCGGCCTGCTCGTAGAGCACGGCAGCCTTCAGGAAAAAATCTGCTGCCTCGCTGTAATCCCGGCTGTTCAGGAGACGGTCGGCGCGGGATTCGGCGCTCTGCGCTTCCGTATAGAGGCTGAT
>JBGUED010000559.1:0-1825 GCA_041821525.1 Candidatus Aminicenantaceae bacterium
CGTGATGCGGAAAGGCCTGGACGTAGAGGGGGTGCACCATCTGCATGTAGGCGTAAGAGGGAAAGAACACGATGAAGTTCCCGGCCTTGGACTCGGTCAGAGCCCCAATAGCCCGGGTCAGCGCCGCCCTTGTCGAGCTCCGGTGCCGGTAGTAGGTAGACACCGCGCTGTTCGCCACGACCATCAGGTTATCGGGTGGGAAGGGGGAGGGCAGGACACAGCGGCTCGTTTCCTCCAGGAGGCCGAGGATCCTGGCAAAATAGGGCATGGGTGTGAGGGTTGCGGAATAAAGGACTGCGGAGCGGGACCGTTCGAACGCCGCCCGCAGCTGTACCGAGGGATCGACGCAGAAGAGCCTGATCCTCAGGTCGCGGCCCTGAGTCTGGGTGTAGGTGATATAGGTCTCGTCGAAGAGCTCAGCCACCCGCTGGAACCAGAGCGCCTCGAAATAATGCTCCAGCAGCATGGGCCGTAGAGCGGCGAACCGAGGCTGGCCATAGCCCCGCTCCAGGGCGATGCAGAACCTGCGCAGCAGAGGGAGGAGCTCATCCGGCCGTTCTTTTTCCCTGTGCATAAGCTCCGGCTGCATCTCCTGCTTTTTTTCCAGGAGTTTGGCGTTGATCTTCCCTGCCAGTTTGTAGATCTCTGAGCTTTTGTCCTTCAGGAGGCGGCGGAGCTCGAGATATCGGGCCTTCCGCACCTCCGCCGAGAACATCTCCCGCGCCCTGTCCACCAGGTTGTGGGCCTCATCCACGAGAAAGGCGCAGTTGGCTGTAGGATCAAGGAAAAACCGCCTCAGGTAGACCCGGGGATCGAAGGCATAGTTGTAATCGCAGATGATGACATCCATCCACAGGGCCAGGTCCAGGGACAGCTCAAAGGGACAGATCCGGAATTCAGCGGCCAGTTCTGCGATCCCCTCCCGTGTGAACACGTCCTGAGTGAAGAGCGCCTCCCGTGCAACCGGCATCCTGTCGTAGTAGCCCCGGGCATAAGGGCACTCCTCGCCGTTGCAGTTCTTCTCCGGATTGAAGCAGGCTTTTTCCTTGGCGGTGATCGTCAGGGACTTGATCCGCAGCCCTGCCGAGCGCATCTCTTCCAGGGTCTTCTCTGCGATGGCCCGGCCTGTGGTGCGGGCCGTCAGGTAGAATATCAACTCGATCCGGTCCTGGGCCAGGGCCTTGAGGGCGGGAAACAATGCGGCCACGGTCTTTCCCGTGCCGGTGGGAGCCTGGATCAGGATCTGTCCCTGCTCGGCGATGGTGTCTGAGACCTGTTCCATCATGCAGGCCTGTCCGTCTCTCAGGGTGGCGTAAGGGAACTCGCTCTCCCGGATCGAAAGATCGCGCCGTTCTCTACACGTATCGATCTTTTCCACCCACTCCAGGTGGCGTTTGATGAGTCCGTGCAGGAAGGCAAAGAGGTCTTCTGCGCGTTCGTCCCTGAAAAAGGTGCGGATCTCATTGCTCTCGACCTGCCAGTACGTGAGCTGGAGCCGGAGCTCGTCCTCCTCCTGCTTCGATGCGAAGAGGGCGGCATACACCCGAACCTGCGCCCAGTGCAGGCCCTGGTTCTGATCGATGAAGCTGTCCAGGTCTCTTTGCGTGGTCTTGATCTCCTCCACGACCACATGTCCCTTGTGCTCATACACACCGTCGATGCGCCCCTGGATCTCCAGAGTATAGGGTCCGGACTCCGCCGTATACGCGACCGCCACCTCAGGCGAATAGGAGGACGGCCGGGATCTCTGGATCTTCTGGTGCCCGCGGATGCCGGCCATGCTGTTGGGCCGCGCCAGCCTGTCAAAGCCTGCGGAGAGGTCACC
>JBGUED010000560.1:0-1825 GCA_041821525.1 Candidatus Aminicenantaceae bacterium
ACTCCGTGTGAAGCCGCCGCTCTGGGGACAGAACGGCTCACTGATCCACCTGAACCGCAACTCCGGGACCTGCAGCTACTATGACTTCCACAGGCCCGAGAAAGCCCGAGATAACGCTGGCCCGGACAAGCCGGCTTGGAAAAAATACCAAGGGCGCTACCGGATGCTGGCCTGGGCGCGGATGCGGAGCAGTATGGTTTGGATCAGTGTGCGAGACGGATACCTGTCCTGCAACGGCATGCGTTGCTTTGAATTCGAGCCAGGGCTCTTCTTCACTTACAACGGGGAGGCTCTCGATTTCCGCGGCACTATCCCCACCTTCCGCAACATAATGATAATCCGCTCCGACGGTTAGACGTTATTAAATAGCGCAGAGCAAGAGTAGCAGCGCAGAGAAAGAGTGAGCCGGGCCCGGGCAGGCCCGGATCACTCTCTGTAGAGCATATGCGGTTCGTCAAAATTTGGGGATCCGCAGCCGGGCCACCACACCGCCGTGGTCCGAAGGCCAGATAAATTCCTGGAAGGCTTCCACCCAAACCCTGTCCTTAAGTTCATCTCCCACGACCCAGGCAAACACCGGGCCGATGACCTGCCAGCCGCTGATACCGATGTTGCTGCGCACCATGACATAGTCGATCCGCTCGTAGAAATCAACGGTGGGATTCCTCAGGTCCGACGCGTGACCGTATGTGTAGCCCTTGCGGTTGCGCCGCAGCAGGTTCCGCTTCCAGGCATCCACGAATCCTGCAGCGAGGAACTCCTGGTAGCTCATCCCGATCTTGGCCACCGAGTTCAGGTCTCCCACCACGATGGTGGGCAGAGTTTCAGACTGCAGCTTGCCCAGGAGTTCCTGCGCCTGCGCCAGATTGATGTGCTCGATCTCCGGATAATCCTTGGGGACCGACTCCAGGTGTGTGCTCACGAAGCGGTACGCCTTGCCTCCCACACGGGCAGTGACGGCCACATAGCCGCGGTAGATGTTGGTCCCCAGACTGTCCAGAGGCAAATAGGCCTGATATGTCTCGGCCACGGTGTCCGCATCCTCGATCTGCACATCCTGCCGGGCCAGGACCACATCAAAGTCGACGAGTTGGGCGAAATAATTCGTGCCGGGCATGAGCGGGATCGACACATCAAAATTCTCGATCTGGCCCACGATCCTGTACTTTAACCCATAGGCGTCGAGTGTCATCATGAGGATGTCCAGGTAGTTCATCTCGAATGCCCCCATCTCGGGCAAGTTGCCCCGGATGATCGAAATCTCCTGCAGCCCGATCAAATGAGGCCTGGCCACAGAGATCTCCTTAGCGAGCCCACGAGCACGGTCGGGAAAGCTGGTGATGAACAGCTCATTCAAAACCTGATCCAGTGCAGACAGGTCACCCCCCATCAGAAGGTCCACATTGGCGCCTACGTAGACATTGCGCGTCATCACAGTCAGCCCGCTCCCGAACCAGGCGGCTGTGGCCTGCGGATCCTCGCCTCCGAGCCGGGTTTGGGCCGTCCCCGTGGCTGTAACCAGCAAAACCATAACCATAAACATCATTGTCATTTTTTTCATAACCTTTCTCCTTTTGTTTGGATTTTGGTAGATTCCGAAAAGGCGAGCTGCCCGGGGCTAAGTGAAGCCGGATACCAGCAGGCAGACATGCGCACCGGCCTGCCACATCCTGTGATCCGGTCCGATATAGTATCTTTGCTGCATGGCTGTTTGCTCTGGCTATCGAGCAGAACATAAGCCATGCGGCCGTACCTGTTGTTATGATCCGGTCAAGGATATGTCAAAATTTTGTTGTTTGATCTGCACGGAATCGGACGGTTATTG
>JBGUED010000561.1:0-1824 GCA_041821525.1 Candidatus Aminicenantaceae bacterium
CGACACCCGCGACTTCGACTGCCTCGGTAGCCATCCGGGCGCCGTAGGCCGCTGCAGTGAAGGCATCGTCCCCGGCCCGCAGGCGGGCGACCGTGGCCGCGCACAGAACATCCCCGCAGCCTGTGGTGTCGGCCACGTTCTCGGCTTTTCGCGTTGGGATCAGCACGGTTTTTCGCGAGGTCAGGACTTGGACTCCTTCGCGGCCCCGCGTGACAAAGACCGCTTTGGTACCCCTCTCTTTCGCCAGGTTGGCGAGATGTTCCAGATCCTTGTCCTCAAGCCGGTGTCCTGGTTCACCCAACAGGGCCGCCACCTCGGCGGCGTTGGCCTGGATGTAATCCACACCCGTCGCCCATTCCTGCCAGTCCGGGACCGGGCGATATTCTCTTGAAACATTCAGCCCCTTGGACAGGGGAAGGCTGTGGATGTCCAGCCATATGGGGCAGGCCGCAGCCTCCACCAAAGTCCTCCAGTCCTGGAGGGTGATGTCATAACCGGAGTTGATGACCAGGACGAGGAAGTCCAGCAGGGGCAGGTCCGGCAGGATCCTCCGGGGATCGAGGGCCGGCACCACGGATTCCAGCACTTCCTGCCTTTCCCCCTGCTCGGGGTAATGGAGGCGGACCCTGTTCCCGGGCCCGGGGACCCTGGTCCAGGTGTCTGTGCTCAGTGTCGTCCACTCTCGGGTGGCGGCCTCTACCAGGGGGACGAGGTCCTGGCCTACATTGGTGAAGAGCGTGACGTCCTGGCCCAGTCCGCACAGGGCCGCTGCCTGATACAGGATGCCTCCCAGGTCCTGGAAGGCGTTCCCTGTCGCGGAGGTGATGAAGTCATAGGTGATGGTGCCCAGCAGCCCGATCTTATTTCCCCTATTTCTGGGACTCAAAATTCGTCCCAGGCCTTGACGGCCAGGTCGTCCAGGCTGTAGCGGGAGATGGCATCGATGAACCGTTCGGCGAACTGCAGGTTGGTGATGAGCGGGATGTTGAAATCCACGGCCTTGCGCCGGATGAGGTAGTCGTTGGTGAGCTCCACTTCCTCGTGGCTCTTGGGGATGTTGATAATCAAGTCGAGCTTCCTCTCCTCGATATAAGTCAGGATGTTCGGCGCCTTTTTCTCCAGAGGCCAGTTCAGGATCTCGGATGGGATGTGATTGTACTTTAGGAAATCCGATGTCCCCCGGGTGGCGTAAAGCCTGAATCCCAGGTCGTGCAGCCGCTTGGCGTCCGGCAGGAACTGGGCCTTGCTCTCGAATGGCCCGGTTGACAGCAGCACGTTCTTCTTCGGGTATTCGAATCCCACGGAGAGGAGCGCCAGCAGGAAAGCCTCTTCGAAGCTGTCACCGATGCAGGCCACCTCGCCCGTAGAGGCCATCTCCACGCTCAGAACGGGATCGGCTCCCTTGATGCGCGTGAATGAGAACTGCGGCGCCTTGACGCCTACATAGTCGAGCTCGAAGCAGGACTTGTCTATGGGGGGCATGTCGATCCCCATGATGAGCTTGGTGGCCAGGTCGATGAAGTTGAGTTTGAAGATCTTGGACACGAACGGGAACGAGCGTGAGGCTCGCAGGTTGCATTCGATCACCTTGACCGAATTCCCCTTGGCGATGAACTGGATGTTGAAGGGCCCGTTGATCTCGAGCGCGCGGGCGATCTCGCGCCCGATCTTCTTCATGCGCCGCGTGGTCTCCAGGTACGTGCGCTGGGGGGGCAGGACCATGGTGGCATCACCCGAATGCACACCCGCGTTCTCCACATGCTCGGTGATGGCGTAGACATAAAGCTCGCCGTTTTTAGCCACCGCATCCAGCTCGATCTCCTT
>JBGUED010000562.1:0-1821 GCA_041821525.1 Candidatus Aminicenantaceae bacterium
GCATGGCGATCTCAGCACTGGGCGTCGCGGTTGAGCACGACTTATGCAGCACGCGCCGCGTTGTCTGATAGATGGAGTGTTGCCAGTCTCTGGTCAGGTGGCGCTCGAAGAGCGGATCATCTTTGACATACCCGTACTGCTCGTTGGCGGCATTGACGATTCCCATGCGGTTGGTGAGAAAATCGGGGACGTAGCGGATATCCCGTGCGAAGAGCAGGCGATCGTCCCGCTGCGCGTCCTCCAGCTGGTTGTTGGCTGCCCCACAGACGATCTTGGCCTGGATCTTGGGGATCGTATCGGGATTGAGGACGGCGCCGGTGGCATTGGGGGACAGGATGTCGCACTCCTCCGCGAAGATCGAGAGATCTCCCTGCTGTGCAATCCGCGCCTCAAGGGGAAGGCCTGAGTATTGTTCCACGACACTCCGTACGACCTCAGGACCGAGGTCGCAGGCGATGACCTTCTCCACGTGCTTTTCGAAGAGGAATCCGATCAGGGGACCACCCACGTTTCCCATCCCTTGGACCGCAATGGTCTTTCCGGCCAGGTCCCCCCGTTCCAGGAAGTCCAGGGCCGCCTCCATCCCGGACACGACGCCGCGGGCAGTGGGAACAGAAGGATTCCCGCTCCCCCCGTAGTCTCCGGGGATGCAGGTCGTGAATCTCGTGTGCGAGAAGATATCGGCCATGTCCTGAACGCTCGTGCCGACGTCTTCGGCCGTGACATAACACCCACGCAGAGAGCTGATGAAACTTCCATATTCCCGGTAGAGATAGGTCCGGGTCTCGAGATCTCCGGCATCGACACCCGGATCCCTAGCCATGACGCCCTTGCCGCCGCCCCACCACAGTCCGGCCAGGGCGTTCTTTCGCGTCATCCCCTTGGCCAGCCTCAGGCCATCACGAAGATACGCCTCGACCGTGTCATAGTGCCAGTACCGGATGCCGCCGGCCGCCTGCCCACGCCGCGTGCGGTGCACGAAGGCCCCCTGCAGGGTGTCGTGCTCCTGAGTGACCTGGAAGAACAGGCCCTCGTGCTGCATGAAATCCCGGGTGTCAGATCCCACCAGATCCGCCAGGGGCTGGAGCTGTGGATGCGAACTCGCCATCCGGCCCGTTTGGACATCATACACCAGGCAAAAGCGGCGGATGTCTTCATCCCGGCAGAATGCCACGAAGTCCCGGGGGGACAATGCTGTCAGACCTGAATCGGCTGCCATGGTCCTCCTCCTTGAGCCTCTATCATAATCACATTTTCTCCCTTATCTCAAGTGAAGTTTCGGGCCCTCCGAAATTTCCAGACGAGCGGGGATTTCGTCATTCTTAGCAAGCGGAGAGGTCTCCGCAAGAGTGCGGCCGGTTGCATTTTATGGGGTTTTGGATATACTTTCTGTACCGCCATGCAGACAAATCCAACATCATCACCAGTCAAGGGGTAAAGACCATGAAAAACGCCGGTATCATCTTGGTATTATGCCTGGGATTACTGACCGTATCCACGTCATGCAGCCAGACCAGCCAGACAGAGGAGGTCGCTTTGGAGAATCCGCTGCTCACCGAGTTCGACACGCCCTTCGGAGTCCCTCCATTCGAATCGATCAAAGACGAACACTACCGCCCGGCTTTTGCAGAGGCCATGGCTCAGCACATTCAGGAGATCGAAGCCATCGTGAACAATCCCGAGGGGCCCACTTTCACAAACACGGTTGCTGCCCTGGCCGAAGGGGGTTTGCTGTTGGCTCAGGTCTCCAATGTGTTCGACAACTTGATCGGTGATTGTTCGGGGGAGGACCACGGTTCGAACGCTCTTGGTCGTCTTGGG
>JBGUED010000563.1:0-1815 GCA_041821525.1 Candidatus Aminicenantaceae bacterium
GACGTAGTGAATGCCATCCCGTATTTCGCAATCCAGCAGGGGCTGTTGACCGTGGCCAAGGAAGGAAAGACGAACGTGTTCAACGGGCGTGTGCTGGAAATGGAGGGCCTGCCCGCGATAACTGTGGAACAGGCCTACGAGCTGACCGACGCAACGGCGGAGCGCTCTGCCGCCGGCGGTGTCATCTCTCTCAGCGAAGAGAGCGTCGCCGCCTACCTGCGCAGTAACATTGCCCTCATGAAGGGAATGATCGATGACGGGTATCGGGATGCCGGAACTCTGAAATCCCGCATCGCGGAGTGTGAGCGGTGGCTGGAAGATCAGGTTCTCCTGAAGAGAGACACCGAAGCTGAATATGCTGCCGTCCTGGAGATCGATCTTGCCCTGATCACGGAGCCCATACTGGCATGCCCCAATGATCCGGACGATGTCAAACTGCTTTCGGAAGTAGCAGGGGTGCCCATCGATGAGGTCTTCATCGGTTCCTGCATGACCAACATCGGCCACTTCCGGGCCGCCGGCAAGGTGTTCGAGGACGCGGGTTACCTGGATACACGGATCTGGTTGACACCGCCCACCAAGATGGATCGGGCCCGGCTGAAACAGGAAGGATACTATTCCATCTTTTCGGGGGTGGGTGCACGTACCGAGATCGCCGGATGCTCGCTGTGCATGGGTAATCAGGCCAGGGTACGACCCGGAGCGACAACCCTGTCAACTTCGACACGGAATTTCGACAACCGTATGGGAGACGGGGCCAACGTGTATTTGGGTTCGGCCGAGCTGGCCGCCGTCACGGCCCTTTTGGGACAGCTGCCGGAGCCGGCGGAGTATTTCCGTGTTTACCGGGAAAAGATCCATCCCCATGCAGAAGAGATATACCGCTACCATCAGTTCGACGAGCTGGACCGGCTCTGCATGGAGTACGAGCGGATCACATCCTGAGGGGGCTGCTCGATCCGGGAGCGGGCGAAGGAGGGGAGGATGACAAAAAAACGGATCAGGATCCTGATCGCCAAACCCGGGCTGGACGGCCATGACCGAGGTGCCAAGGTCGTCATCCGGGCCTTAAGAGACGCGGGCATGGAGGTGATCTACACGGGACTCCGACGGACACCAGAAGAGATCGTCCAGGCCGCGATCCAGGAAGATGTCGACCTGATCGGGCTGAGCCTGCTTTCCGGCGCCCACAACACCTTGTTTCCCCGGATCACAGAGTCACTGGTGGCGCAGGGGGCCGGGGATATTCTGGTCATCGCGGGCGGCATCATCCCCGAGCAGGATATCGCAGCACTCAAGGCCCAAGGTATTGCCGAGGTCTTCCTCCCGGGGACGTCCACACAAGAGATCGTGGAGTGGATACACAGGAATGTCCCGACAGGCCTGACGGATTGATGGTGCTTGACATGCTTCTTTGATTCTGATAATTCTAATGGAAGTATCATGAAGAAGGATAAGTATATCTCTGTATTCATAATCCCCCATCACCGGGGGAAACAGCGCACCATCTCTATCTCGCGTAGGGGCTACAAGAACTTGAGGATCCTGGTGCCGATCCTGTTCCTGATCCTGGCAGTCTTCCTGACCGATTATGTTCTGATGAACGGGACGCGTCGGAATCTCAGGCAGTTGCAGTCGGCCTACGCACACCAGGAAACGCTCCTGTCCGACTATCAGGGGGCAATTGGGGATCTCGAAACGACCATCAAGAACCTGGATGCATACCGGACCAAGCTGAACATCATGTCGGGCCTCAGATCGGAGGAAACCCTGGAAGGGGAGCCCGGCGTGGGGGGGCCGGGAGAGGGACAGCTT
>JBGUED010000564.1:0-1797 GCA_041821525.1 Candidatus Aminicenantaceae bacterium
GTTTCTACGCCTCCAGGCACCACGATTTCTTTCTGCAGGGTCATCCTGGCTTCCAGGACCTTGGTGTCCGTGATCCGGGAAGATTTAATGTTGTAGAGGGGCCCCATGGTCCAGCCCACGTCGTCATAGGGGCGAGAGTCCCCGGTGTTGAAGTACTGCTGGTCGAGCATCATGTCGGCCATGCGGGAGTAGGGCTGGTCCATGCGCACCACATAGCTTCCTTTGGGAAACGTGTCCTCCCCAACCTTGAACTCCGCATCCGCCTTGTGGATCTCGACGCCCTGGCGCTGGAGCAGGGTGAGCATGCGCTTGACCTGTCCCGGCCTGGGATCGTCTCCCGGGAAAACATAGGCGGCAGGGCCTTCTTTTTGGGGCTTGGCCACGGACCGCTTACTCTTGAGGTAGAAGTTCTGCATGAACTTCTCGCGGTTGGCCGCCACATAATGAATGGCGATCTGGACGCCGCTTCCCTGGAGGTTCACGTTGTTGCGGAGGGACCACATGGTGCGCTTGAGCGGCGGGTTGGGGCGGTACCAGGCCCGGTCGCCCCGCGTTGTAATCACCCGGGTGCTGCCGTCGCCCGCCCCCTGGGTCTCGTAGAAGCGGCCGATGGCGTTGTGGCCGTTGGCCGCATAGAATCCGTAGTTGGGGGCCCAGCCGTCATAGAAGCCGTGCGTCCACACCCCGGGCACGCCCTCCCGGGTCAACTCGTTGACCTCCTGATAGGCGATCATGTGCCATTCGTCCACCACAATGGGATCGAGCCAGGCGTTGTAGGGCCCGGTTCCTGTCGACACGTACAGATGCGAGGCCGACTCGTGAAGGTCGTGCAGCACCTGGGGGTGCCAATCCAGGAAGTTGTTGATGAGATGGTGGCTCAGGTCCAGCGCCAGCCCCAGGTTGTCGCGGTTGTTGTCGTGTGCCACATACTTGCCCCAGTAAAGCGGCCGGCGCGCGTAGTTGCCGTCCGGATCTTTGCGTGGAGCCATGGATAAGTCGACCATCTTTTCGCGGCCGTCCACCTCCAGCACCGGCGTGATCAGCACGATGGCGTTGTCGCGGATGGTGCGGATGAACTCGCCCTCGTCCACGGCCAGCCGGTAGGCCAGCTCCATGAGCATCTCAGGAGACCCGGTCTCGCCCGAGTGCATGGCGCCCGTGGTCCAGTACATGACCTTGGCATCCTGGATGAGTGCCGCGGCCTCCTGGTCGCTGATCTTGCGGGGATCGGACAGCTTGGCGTTGATGGCTTTGTATTTGTCCAGGTTGGCGATGGTGTCCTCGGTGGAGACCACCACGTAGATGCGCTCGCGCCCCTCCTCTGTGGTTCCCCCGGGAAAGAGCGCGACCCGCGGCGAGGCCTCGGCCAGCGCCCTCAGGTAGCGGTTGATGTCTTTGGTATAGGTCAGTATGTCGCGGGCCCCGGCGATGTGCCCCAGGACATCCAGAGGAGTGGGCACCGTCTCCGAGGCCGGCAGGTAGTCGATGTATTTGGTCAGAAAGTGGGGGTCTGTGGTGAACTCTCTGATCTTGGCCGTGTATTCCTCGTCGATCTTCTGTTTCTGGGCCACTACCGGCAGTGCTCCCAGGCACAGGGCCAGGCCTAACGCCAGGAATGTGTGCGCAAACCTCTGGAAATTTTGATTGCGATCCCGTTGTGACATGGTGTTCCCTCCTTGATCTTATAAGTTTTTTGATCTATGGCGCTTTGCGCCCGTTTTAATGGGCGTCTCGATCCCGGAAGGTTAAGTTCCGGGTCGGTTTCCTCACCCAGTTTTTTCCGTCATAGTACAGGAT
>JBGUED010000565.1:0-1793 GCA_041821525.1 Candidatus Aminicenantaceae bacterium
GATCCTGATCCTGATCGGAGTTTTTCTGGTGACAGGAGTGCTGGCCGGGCTCTACCCCGCGGTCTATCTCTCTGCCTTTAAATCCGCCTCCATCCTGCGTGGAGAGTTAACAAGAGGGGCCAAAGGAGCGGCGTTGAGGAAGATCCTGGTCGTGTTCCAATTCGCCATCTCCATCTGCCTGATCATATCTGTGTCAATAGTCTATCGCCAGATGAACTACCTGATGAACGCCGACCTTGGCTTTGATCGAGAGAACATCCTTATGCTGCCGGCAGGTGAGGTGGTCCTGGAGCGCTGGGAAGACATCAAGCAGAACCTCCTGGCCAGCCCTCATATCCTGGAGGCGGCCCTTTCCAAGCGGGCACCCACGGGGCGCCTGAACGATGCCCCCGGATTCTGGGTGGAGATCAATGAGGAGGTACAGAGAAATCCCTTCAGCATGCCCCATAATCGGGTCTCCCATGGATTTTTCAGGACCTTCAACATCCAGATCGTCGCCGGCCGGGATTTTTCCCGAGAGTATGCCACTGATGCCAGCGAGGCATTTATTATCAATGAGGCCGCGGTCCGCCGCATGGGCCTTGAGAGCCCCCAGGAGGCTGTGGGGCTGCGCATCGGCACCTTAGCCCCCTCTTTAAAGGGTTATGTCATCGGTGTCGCTGCAGATTTCAATTATGAATCCCTGCATAATGAGATCCGACCCATCATTACCTATATCCGTCCAGACCAGGCCAACACGGCCTCCCTCCGGATCGCTCCGGGCCGCTCCCAGGATGCCATCGCCTATACAAGGGACATCTGGGCGCGCTTCAATCCCGAGTCGCCGCTCCAGTATGACTTCCTGTTCGACCGCATCGCCGCGCTCTACCGCAATGAGGCCCGCATGATGCAGATGTTCGGCTACTTCAGCCTCTTTGCCATTTTCATCTCCTGCCTGGGACTCTTCGGTCTGGCCTCGTTCACAGCGGCCCGCCGCACCAAGGAGATCGGCGTGCGCAAGGTGATGGGTGCCTCCCTCGCCAACATCATTTACCTGCTCTCGAGGGAGTTTACCAGGTGGGTCCTGGTGGCCAATCTCATCTCCTGGCCCGTCGCCTATATCGCCATGAATGCCTGGCTCAAGAACTTTGCGTACAAGGTCCAACCCCACTGGCCGGAATTTGTGCTGGCTGGTCTGGCGACCTTTGTCATCGCTCTGCTGACGGTGAGCTTTCAGTCTTTCAAGGCCGCGACCTGCGATCCCGTCCAATCCATCCGTTACGAATAAATAAGGGGAAAGAAAAAAGGGGATAGGTACATTTAGAGGGCTAAATGTACCTATCCCCTTTTTTTGCTGTCTTGCATGCTTGAGAGGGGTTGTGCTATACCACTGACAGAGACGGATCTCAGGTCTATGCTTTCCACTCGAGGAACAGAGTGACATCGAAACAGCGGTTCTTGGCAGCACTCGAAGGACGAGTGCCGGATCGGCTGCCCGTGACAACCCATCATGTCATGCCATACTTCCTCGAACATTATCTGCAGGGGATCTCGTCCCAGGAGTTCTTCGATGTGTTCGGTTTGGATCCCATCGAATGGGTGGACGCGCGAATGCCCGACAGAGAGCAGGGTGACTACCTGGATCCTCTCCTTGAGAGCATCGGCTACTGGGAATCGCCGCGCATGTGCTCCGACCAATGGAGGATCGAGAGGGAAGAGGTGCCGGATCCCGGATACCGCACCGTCCGCTACTCCATACACACGCCTGGAAATGCCCTCTCTATGGTCCTGCAAAATGACGCGCACACGGCCTG
>JBGUED010000566.1:0-1788 GCA_041821525.1 Candidatus Aminicenantaceae bacterium
AAATCTCTCGATTCTTCAAACAGGACCTTAGCGTTTGCAGCATCGAGGGCCTTTAGATTCAGGGTATAGCCATCTTCGTTCGGTTCGACAGAAGGACACACTACGACGTTTATGCCTTGACTGCGGCTGACCAGGAGCCCGGTCTCTTCATCCAGAGTTCCTCCAGATCCGGGCTTGAGCTCCTCTGCAAGCTTGGTCGCCTGCTCATGCCCGAATATGGAGATAAAGGTCGAATCCTCGAGCACGATGTTGAGAGCATTGTCCATAACACCAGCAAACATGGTCTCGCCTGTTTGATTCTGAAAATCGGTGATCAGCACGGATATGGGTGCAGGACCTGTTTCGGATCCGGGAGCCCCGGCTGGCCGTGTGAAGTGCAAGAGACCATACACACCCAGGGTGATCACAATGATTCCGGCCGCGGCGATCGGTGCCAGCCTCTTGAAAGAAAGCTGCGGCCCCACGATCTTGCTGCGGATCTTGCGCAGGTCGGCGACCAGTTCGGTGGTTTCCTGATAGCGGTCCTTGGGCTTTTTGGCCAGGCACTTGCGCATGACGGGGGTTACGATGGGATTGACCGCCTTGGGTTTCATGTGGGGCGGGGGAGTGGGATCGTGCAGGATCGAGGTCAGGGTCTCGATCTGGGTGGATTTGAGGAAGGGGTGCCTGCCTGTCAGCATTTCGTAGAATATGAGGCCCATGGTGAAGATGTCACTCCGGCTGTCCACGGGCTTGGCCTTGGCCTGTTCGGGCGACATGTAGGCCAGGGTTCCGGCTATGGTGCCTGCCTGAGTGATGGTGTCCTGTGCGATGGTGCGCGTGATGTCCCCCATGCCCATGGGAAGGACGTGCTTGGCCAAACCGAAGTCCATGACCTTGACGTGGCCCTGCTTGGTCAGCATGATGTTGACGGGCTTGAGGTCCCTATGCACAATGCCCTTGCCGTGAGCCTTCTCCAGCGCCTCTGACATCTCAAGCATGATGCGCAGGGTATCGGTTATGGAGAGGGGGCCTTCCGCGATCTTGTCTTTAAGGGTTTCGCCCTCCAAGTACTCCATAACCATGTAGTCTTTGCCGTCGCACTCGCCGGTCTCGTAGACCTTGCAGATGAAGGGATGGTCCAGGGAGGCCGCAGCCTTGGCCTCGCGGTGGAACCGCTGCTTGGCCGTGTCGTCCCCTTGGATGTCTTCCAGCAGGACCTTGATGGCCACCTTGCGCTCCAGCTTGAGGTCTTCGGCCAGATAGACCTCGCCCATGCCGCCCTTGCCCAGGACTTCCAGAATCTTGTAGTTGGCGAATGCGTCGCAGGATAGTGTCATGGCTGCTTCAGCTTTACAGAGTCAACCCTCCATCACAAATCCATACCATACCCCAAACCAATGCCTGACTTATTAAAAATCAGGTTCCCAAAAAAAATATAACACGGGGTAATGCCGTTGTCAAATCTTTAGAATGATTCTTCGCAGGCTATTTCTGTATGGAGGAAGGCCTCTCTTGCCAGGCCAAGCATATCATCGAGTTTGGCCCCGGAATGATCCGGATTCAGGTGGGAGAGGTAGAGTGTCTTAATCCCTACCTGCTCGGCCAGCCGCGTGCCCTGGATCCAGGTGCTGTGACCCCAGCCGATCTTCTCAAGGTACTCCTCGGGTGTGTACATGGCATCGTACACCAGGGCATCGGCCCCCCGACAGAAGGCCCCAAGCCGCTCATCCACGCCCTCTTCGGGGTGTTCAGTGTCGGTGGCCAGGACCCAGGATTTTCCCTGATGCTCCAAGCGGTAGGCCACAC
>JBGUED010000567.1:0-1784 GCA_041821525.1 Candidatus Aminicenantaceae bacterium
GGTACATTTAGAGCCCTAAATGTACCACTCCCCTTTAAAAAATTTCCCTGTCCCTCTCCTTTTAAATTCCACTCCCCATTTTCTGGGTTGATGTACGACAAAACCTATGCTGCGACTGAATGTGAAAGGAATAGAAATGTCGGCTATGCTGACTCGATTCACACGAACACACACACAGACGGACACTCGAACATACGATCGATACTGGATGGCTGCGATCCTGGGGCTGCTCCTGGTTTTATTATCATGTCCACCCACCACCGCTGAGGCCTCAACTGCGGCCGTCTCGAGCGACGGAGTCTCCACCGAGGCCGTCTCAACCGACACCATCATGGGTGAACAGAAGGGCGTCTACTTCCCGGCAAACTGCCTCTCCGGCCGGAGCTTCGAAGCGCTGGTCCACTACCTGCAGGCCGCAGGCCTTGACCTGGCGGTTCTTCATGCCAAGGACCCGCTGGGTCGCCTGTTCTGGAGGTCCGAGAATCCTACGGCACAGAGAATGGGCGCTGTGTCCGCAAGGGCTCCCATCGAGACCGCTGTCAACTCACTCAAACAAAAAGGCATATGGACCGCTGCCAAAGTGGACGTGTTCCAGGACAGCCTCCTGGTCCAACACTTCCCTGAAATGGGAGTCATGGACTCTGAAACAGGAGAACTTTGGGCCGACCACAAGGGCCTCCACTGGGCCAATCCCCATGACCGCAGAGTCTGGGAATACACGGTAGACCTCTGCCTGGAGCTCATACAGCTGGGCGTGGATGAAATCCAGTTCGACTATGTCCGTTTCCCGAGCGACGGGAACATGTCCACCCTGGATTATCCTGTGGTGCTCGAAGATACATCCCCGGCAGAGTGCATCGGGAGATTCCTGGCGTATGCCTCCTCGCGCATCAAACCGACCGGCGCCGTCTTATCCGTCGATGTGTTCGGCATGACAGCATGGAAGACCGACGACTTCGGCGTGGGCCAGGTCCTGGAACAGATCGCCCCTCACGTAGATGTGATCTGCCCCATGCTCTACCCGTCACATTTCCCAAATAATTTTCTGAATCTCGAAAATCCCGGCCAGTATCCTCACAGGATTATGAGCTCGAGCCTCGAAGAGATGAAGAAACGGACCGACAAGAAGATCCGCCCCTGGATCCAGGGATTCTGGTACACGCCCGAGGAAATTGACGCTCAGTTCCGAGCGGTCAGTGAAGCCGGCATCCAGGCCTGGACCGTGTGGCATCCGAGAGGCAAATATGCCGAGACATTCCAGGCCCTGGAGGCGCGCGCCGGCACTCGCTTTGCCCAGCCTGTGATCTACCCTTCTCTCGAGGACCTGAGGGACCGGGACAACCTGGTATGGGTGGGACAGACACAAGTCATAAACTATACCTGCTATGGCGAGGGCTATTCCATCCTGTCGCTCGACGAGTCCATACACGGCGGCAAATATGAATACGCCACGATCATGGGTGTTGTATCCACGCTGGATGAGGCCATATCAGACCGGATCCTGACCCTTCGTGGGATAACTTTTTCCACCTGGGCCAACCGTTATGCCAAGGACAAAAGTATCGTAGAGTTGATAATAGGCGACCTCGAGGTCGATCCGTGCCGGATGCGGGCCGAGCCCATCTACATCGACTGGGAGGGCGGGGCGATCTTCAGCCGATCCGTCCCTCCAGAGATTCTGGCCCTCTATGAGAGCCAAGGCCAGGAGGTGAGGTCATCATCTGCGCAGGATATTCAGAGGCGGAGCGAACGCCGCGGCATTCGGTAGCCGACGAGGACAATCT
>JBGUED010000568.1:0-1761 GCA_041821525.1 Candidatus Aminicenantaceae bacterium
GTGAGCCTGGTAGTGGAAGGGCTGCCTCCGGTGGGGCGGGCGGAAATGGAGGGAATCGTCGCGGAACTGGCTGGCCTCATATTCGGTGCCTGCGGAGGCGTCGTTCGGAGCGCGGTGCTCGACCTGGGCCTTCCGGAGATCGGCCTGGATGTAGAAACATGAAATGGAAGAGTACGGAATGCAAGCCTCGGAAATAATCGGCCGGCTGATTCGAACAGGAGAGTGAACGGATGTTTCAAACGGAGATCCTGATCTGGATCCAATCCCACGCCTCGGGGTTCTGGACGGCATTCTTCAAGTTTTGGTCCGCTTACACCGAATGGGTCATCCCTCTAATGCTGCTCATACTGTTCGCTGTCAGCCTCCGGGCCGGATTCGTGTTGATCCAGGCCGTATTTTGGAACATGACCATCGTCATCTTCCTGAAGGAGCTCATATTGCTCCCCAGGCCCTCCAGCGTGGACAGCAACGTGCAGCTGCTGGGCAAAGGGATCCCCAATCCCAGCCCATACGAGAGCGGCGGAGCTAAGAGTTTTTTCGGGAAACTGCCCCATGACGTGGTGCAGGGCATCCGTGCCCATCCCTTCGATACCTGGGGGTTGCCTTCGGGTCATACAAGCAGCTCTGTGACCTTTGCGGGACTTGTCTATCTGCTGGTCAAAAACCGATGGGTGAGGATTGCGGCCGCCGTCATGATCATCCTCATCCCCCTTTCCCGGCTCTATCTGGGGAGGCATTTTCTGGCTGACCTCCTGGCCGGCTATCTATTCGCTCTGGTCTTCGTCCTGGCCTTCTATCACGGGATCTACCAGCGCCGCTGGTTCCGGGATTTTTTTTACAGCCGCTGGGATCAGACCCCCTGGGATGTCAAGACCTGGGCGATCCTCTTCTACCTCGTCGTGCTGCCGTTCCTGGTCCTCCTGATCCCCTTTGCCCAGATCAAAGCGGTCTCCGCTCTCCTGGGATTGAACCTGGGGTATATCCTCCTGCGGATCAAGGGGGTACCCCAGGAATCAGGGACCGTGATTCAGCGGGCGGCCCGGGCCGGGATCGCCCTGGTTTTTTATTTTGGAATGGACCTGCTGTTGAGGGGCGTCGAGGGATTCTTCTCCAGTTCAGGGTCGGATATCGTCCTCTTTGCACACAATGTCCTGGTCATGATGCTCATGTTCTGGGCATCCACTGAGGTCAGCGTCAGGCTGGGGCTCTTTAAACGCGCCTCGTAGAGCATGCAGCGTGACCCACCTGCTGGGGCGCCCCTGAGGAGATCGATCCAGCTTCCCGCTTCGATCACCTGTCGTTTTCCTCGAACGGGGAGGAGCCAGGCTGCTTACGCACGGCAGAATAGACCAGGGTGTGTTCGGGATCCGCAAAGCGGATGTAGTATCCCCAGCCGCCTGAACCCTGCAGCACCTTGACGAGAAGGGTGTTCCAGCCCTGTTTCAGGTGAACCGGGATCCGGTCTTGATCCGGGTAGGCGCCCCGGTAGGCCGGATTGGTGTGCACCAGATCGCCATTCAACCAGATGCGGACCCCGTCGTCGCTCCCGATCAGGAGCTGGGTGCTGCGCTCCTCGGGCGCATAAACATATGTGAAACCGTAGGCCACGGCCTGCTCCTTGGGCTGGATCAGGTCTTCCAGCCTGACCCAGCCGGACTCCGGGGCAGCGAACCGGGTCCATTTGACGGTCAGGCCATCTTTGCCTGAGTAGGACTGAGACACGTCGACTCCCTCTTCAGGGGGAAAGGCGGATTGGAGATA
>JBGUED010000569.1:0-1760 GCA_041821525.1 Candidatus Aminicenantaceae bacterium
GAACAGGTCAAGCTCAATACTACCAGCCGCCTTGAACAACTCAGCGGTATAATCTATCGTAAGATCGACAGCCGGATCTAAGTACTGACCCGGATCGACGACATCATCGACGGCCAGACCCGGAACGCGGTGGCCAGCTATGACATCAACGAGGTTGTGCGCTCCACCAACCGGAAATTCGAGCAGACGGAAGAGACCATGATCCTCGAAGCTCAGGATGCGATCCCCGATATCCAGGCCGGCCGGAAAATGATCGCCCAGATCATCCTGGAAGAATCCTCCAAGATCACCCCGGAATTCGGGATCGAGCTCATTGATGTCCAGATCAAGAGGGTCAACTATGTGGACGAGGTCCAGGAGAGGGTCTTCGAACGGATGATCGCAGAGCGCCAGAGGATCGCGGCCAAGTACCGCTCCGAGGGAGACGGGAGCAGCGCCGAGATCCGGGGACAGAAAGAGCGGGAACTCAAGCGCATCGAGTCGGAAGCATACCGGACCGCCCAGGACCTCATGGGAAAGGCAGACGCAGAAGCCACCAAGATCTACGCAGAGGCCTACAATCTGGATCCGGAATTCTACCAGTTCACGAAGAGCCTGGAGACCTACCGCACGATCATGGACAAAGAGACCTGGCTGCTGTTATCCACAGAAGCGGAGTTTCTGAAATACCTCAAATCGTCCCGTAAGTAAGCCCGGGAATCCCCTAGGGGACTTTCGGGAGGAACAGACTTGGATGAGAAAGGCCCGGCAGTCTGCTGGGCCTTTTTTTTCAGGCTCCGATCCAGCGGGAGACAGGATCCTAGATCGACAGGATCTGCCTCAGACGCCCCAGCGAGAGGTTCCCTCCGGACAGCACCAGGGCCACGGACTTCCCCTCGAGTCGTTTCTTGATTTTGAGGGCCGCGGCCAGGGGAGCGGCACCAGCCTCTTCGGCCAGGTTCCGGACCAACTCCAGGTAGATCCGGACGGCGTCCTGCATCTCCTCTTCCGACACCAGCACAAAATCCTCCAGATGCCTCTGCAGGATCTCCTGAGTGAGTGCATACCCCAAGTTGGTCGCCAGGCCCTCGGCGGCCGTCTCCATCCCGGCGGACTGTATCGAGCGTTGTTCCCAGGATCGATAGGCCGAGGGCGCAGCAGCGGCTTGCACAGCGATCACCTGCCCCAGAGGACGGACGGCATCCATCACCAGGCAGCAGCCCGAAGCCCCGCTCCCCCCTCCCACAGGGACCAAGATGATATCGAGGTCCGGGACTTCCTCCAGGATTTCCACGGCATAAGTCGCCACTCCGGAGATGAGATGCGGCTCATTGGCTGGGTGGATAAATCGCGCTCCCTGTCCGCTGGACAACGCCTCGGCGTGGTCTTTAGCCTGATCGAAGATCTCCCCATGATAGACAATCTCCGCCCCCAGACTTTCCACGGCCCTGACCTTGGAGGGATTAGATCCGTGTGGCAGAACGATGGTGACAGGCACGTCGAATATACGGCCGGCCAGGGCGATCGACTGGGCGTGGTTCCCGGTAGAAGCGGTAATCACGCCTGCCTTCTTCTGAGTATCATCCAGCTGGGAAATGAGGTTGATCCCTCCCCTCACCTTGAAGGCGCCCGTGGGCAGGTAATTCTCGTGTTTGACAAAAACCTCGGCCCCGAGGAGTTCGCTGAGCTGGGGATAGAAATGGAGCGGCGTCCGGAGCAGGATTCCGGCCAACCGGTCGCGAGCCTCCAGGATGTTCTTGAGCGTGGGCCATTCCCAACCC
>JBGUED010000570.1:0-1748 GCA_041821525.1 Candidatus Aminicenantaceae bacterium
ATCCCGAGATCCTACGGACTGCTCGGGTGGCCTGGACGGGTGAGCGGGTGATTCGCTTCGAGGACCGGATCCATTACGAACGTGAGATTCTCACTGTGGATCCGGATTTCTTTGCTCTGTTCACTTTTCCATTCATAAAGGGAAGCCCAGCTGCGGCGCTCAGGGATCCCTTGTCCCTGGTCATCACCGAGAGCGCCGCCCTCAAATATTTTGGGGAAAAGGATCCGCTGGGGGAGATCCTCAACCTGGACGACCTCTACGACTTCACCGTGACTGGTGTCATAAGGGATGTGCCTTCAAACTCCCACCTCCAGTTCAACATGGCTGTTCCCTTTGAGATGGTGGAAAAACTGGGTTGGATAACAGACACCTGGGATTTCAGCATGGCGCTCACCTACCTCGAACTGCAAGAGGGAACCGATGTTGGCGATTTGGAGGAACGGATCTCCGGCATTGTCCGGACCAACCATCCGGGTTCCAACATCGATCTGTTCCTCCTGCCCTTGACGCGAATCCGCCTGTTCACCAATTTCGATAATCCCGATGCCCGGGGGCGCATTCAGTACGTCGCAATATTTTCTTTGGTCGGGATCTTGGTCCTGTTGATGGCCAGCATCAATTTCATGAACCTGACGACAGCCCGGTCAGAGAATCGGGGCAAAGAGATAGGCTTGCGCAAGGTGGTAGGCGCTCGCAGGGGCCACATCGCCCGGCAGTTTCTGAGCGAGGCGGTCTTCCTGGCCTTCGCCGCCTTGATGTTGTCGCCGCTCCTGATCCAGCTGTTGCTGCCGGCAGTGAACGCGATCACCGAAGAAACCTTCACGCTGCTCGATTTTAAGGATGTGCCCCTCGCCCTGCTGCTCGTAGGAGTAACGTTCCTGACCGGTGTCCTTTCCGGCCTGTATCCATCCGTTGTTCTCTCCGCCTTACAGCCCTCACAGACCTTGAGATCCAAGTCGTCCATAGGGCTGCGCGGGACCGTCTTAAGGAAGGGCCTAGTGGTCATCCAGATGAGCATCTCCCTGGCTTTAATCATCGCGTCTGCTGTCATTTACGGCCAGATCGGTTTCCTGAAGAGCAAGGACCTGGGCTTCAACCAGAAGCATGTGGTCTCCATCCCCTTGGGGATCAGCAAAAAGGAAAACCCTGAGCTTCTAGAGCGCCTCCGGAATGAATTGCAGTCCGATCCCCGCATCCAGCTCGTATCCGGAGCGTTCACCCATCCTACGATGTTGGGATCACAGGCCAGGGGCGTGGTCTATAATGGACGCCAGTTGGATGAAGACATGCCCATAAACCTGACATCGGTGACGTTTGATTTCATAGAGACGCTGGAGATCAAGATGGTCGAGGGACGGAGCTTTGCTCGTGATTTCGGAGCCGAGCGCGGGAACCTGATCGTCAACCAGCGCTTCACAGAGATCATGGGAGTAGAGTCGGCCATGGGCCGAAAACTCCATATCGGGGACGAGTATCAAGGCACGATCGTAGGGGTCATGCAGGATTTTCACTTGGAGTCGGTGAGCAGCCGGATGATCGGGCCCTTGATCCTATTCCTGAATCCCAATGTGAACTACATATTCGCCCGGATATCACCGGGCGAGGTGGCTACAGCCCTAGAGTCTCTGGAAGAAGGCTGGAAAAACGCTGCCCCTCATCTACCCTTCGCCTACACCTTCTTGGATCAGGAGCTTGCAGAGCTCTACTCCGATGTGGAAGGCTTGGGAACAGCTCTGAAGTTAATGGCC
>JBGUED010000571.1:0-1747 GCA_041821525.1 Candidatus Aminicenantaceae bacterium
ATATACTGCACGTGACACCCACCCCGTGGCTTTTCCGGTTTGGCTTCGGACCGCAGGACAATTGAATCCACACTGAACGCCATATATAAAGAAACACGTCACATGACATTCCCTAGTTCAAGAGGCCCTATATCCCTGGTACGCCGCATGGGGTGGCTGGGCGGGTCTTCCCTCTGCTGGGCGGGTTTTCCCACTGAAGGAATACACTAACACCTCCCAAGATCTCAAGTGTTTGTTGTCTGTGTGGTGGTGCATGGGGTGGTTGGGTGGGTCTTCCACCACAACACAGACTACAAACACTCCTCAAAGAATATTCGACATCCTTCCCGATATCTGATACATATTTCTACCTGACCCGGAAACGGGACAGCGAGAGCAAAATGTTCGGCCTTCACCCTATCGACGTCGGCATCATCCTCCTCTACGTAATCGTCATCCTCTGGCTGGGCAAGCGGGCGGGGGCCGGCACCAAGACCACTGACGACTTTTACCTGGCCGGGCGTAAGCTGGGCAAGTTCTACCAGTTCTTCCTCAACTTCGGCTGCTCCACCAACGCGGACCAGGCCGTGGCAGTCTCGCGCGAGATCTACCGGCAGGGCATCGGCGGCATGTGGATCCAGTTCCTGGTGCTGTTCCTGACCCCTTTCTACTGGTTTTCTGTCTACTTCTTCCGCCGAGTCCGTCTGGTCACGATCGGCGACTACTTCACCGAACGATTCAAGAGCGAATTTTTGGGAGGGAGCTACGCGGTCTTCATCCTGATCATGGCCTTCCTGAGCGGCGGCATCGGCTACATGGTGGCGGCCAAAACCATGATGGCCATGACCCCCAAACCGCTGGAGAAGTGCTCTGTAGAAGAACGCTTGAGCATCGACCAGTTCCGGGAGTACCAGGCGCTGCGGGCCCAGGTGAACGAGGGGCTGAACGAGGAGGAACAGGTTCGCTACGAGACCCTCAATGAGATGAACAAGCGGGGCGAGTTGCACTCGTTCGTGTCCTACACCAATCCCCTGCTCTTCTACTTCATCTACGCCGTGATCGTGGGGATCTACACCATGCTGGGCGGTTTTCGGGCGGCGGCCATCACCGACGCCATCCAGGGCATCTTGATCATATTCTTCTCCCTTATCCTGATCCCGATCGGGCTATCCAAGATCTCAGGCTTCTCCGGGCTGCACGCGTCTGTGCCCGACTACATGTTCGAACTCTTCGGGTCGGCCACCATGAGCGAATACGCCTGGTACACCATCATGGCCATGGTGCTGGCCAACCTGGTGTCCATCATTGCGGTGGCGCCCGGCATGGCCACGGCCGGTTCAGCCAAGGACGAGATGACCGCCCGCCTGGGCATGATCGGAGGGATGTTCTTGAAGCGCCTGATCATGATCTTCTGGGCCCTGGCCGGGCTGCTGGCCATCGGTCTCTACATGGGCAGGCTGCACGACCCGGACCTTATCTGGGGCTACATGACCAAGGATCTGCTCTTTCCCGGCGCCATCGGCCTCATGCTGGTGGGCATCCTGGCCGCCAACATGTCCACTCTGGATGCCGGCTCCGTGTCCCACGCGGCTCTGTTCATCAAGAACATCTACCAGCCCCTCAGGCCCTCCCGGACAGAGCAGCACTACCTCCTGGTGAGCAAATTCGCGATAGCCGCCATCCTGCTGGGCGGCATCGTGGTGGCTCTCTTTATCGACAACCTGCTCGTCCTCTTCAAGTACAGCATCTCGATCCCCGCCATCTTCGG
>JBGUED010000572.1:0-1745 GCA_041821525.1 Candidatus Aminicenantaceae bacterium
TTGTCCGCAGCGAGCGCAAACGGCGTCCCATCTTTGAGGCAGGTGCCGGTCAAGGTGAGCCCGTTCTCCTGTTTCTCTACTCCTTCGATCTGCATGCGCAACTGGATGTCCAGGCCCTGGTTCTTCAGTATCCGCTGCAGTCTACGCGCCAGGCTCAGATCCGCGCCCGGAAGGATCTGGGGCAATATCTCCAGCACCGTCACCTCGCTCCCCAAGCGCTGGTAGATGGTTCCCATCTCGAGCCCGATAGCGCCTGCACCCACGATCAGCAGGCGTCGGGGAATGTCCTCAAGCTCCAGCGCCTCGCGGCTAGTCAGGACACGCGCCCCGTCCGGTTGAAGAAAGGGCAGGACCGCCGGCCGGCTCCCGTTTGCCAAGAAGAGATGATCCGCCTCCAGGACCAGCGTTCCCTCCGCCTGTTCGACTTCGATCTCGTGCTCTTTTCTGTAGAATCCCATGCCCTGCAGCACGGTCACGCCGTTTTTCTCCAGCAGAAATTCGATCCCGCTCACAAGGCGGTCGACACGCCGCCGCTTCTCCGCCTGTACTGCAGGCCAGTCGCATCCCACCTCAGCCACCGGCCCGGAGAGGAAAGGATTCCGGTGCACGTCTGCGAACCGCCGCGTCTCATGCAGCAGGTATTTCGTCGGGATGCAGCCCCGGTTCATGCAGGTCCCTCCTACCCGGTCCTTTTCGATAAGGGCAACGGTTTTACCCAGCTGGGCCGCTCGGATGGCGGCTACGTAGCCACCCGGCCCCGCTCCGATAATTACGATGTCATAGTATTTCTTCATGCATTCCTCATGGATTATGGCTTTTTATAATTATAGTAAATTTTCCCGTCTCTGGGAAATCCGAATTTGTGAATCTGCAAATAGAATTTTTGAGCTTGACACCTCGGGGCAAAACCGTCATATATATGAGGAAATCCCGACGAAAGGAGGCCTGACCTGAGCACGCGCAGCGCCAAGTTCTCCATTGGTGTGCTTGGGCTTTTCCTCTTCGGCCTCCTGGCGGTTCCCCTCCTGCCTGCTGCCTCAGATTACGCCGCGCTCTGGGGTACCGTGCACACTCCCGGGGGTGCTGTGCTGACCAAGGCGCGCCTCTCCCTCCGTCGAAGCCCGGATTCCACGCCTATCGCGCTGGATACTTCTCAAGACGGTGATTTCCAGGTCTCCGGGCTCCCGCCCGGGAGATATACGCTCCTGGTCGAGCATGAAGGATACTGGTCCTATTCCTGCGACGACCTGGACCTGGATCCGGGGATGACCCTCCGCCTGAGCGTGTCCCTCAGCCCATCCCAGAGCCAAACGCCCTCCTCCTCCAAGCGGGTGACCGTGGATCACACCTGGAACACCCACCAGACCGTGCTGGACAGTACCCAGATCCATGGCCTTCCCGTGGCACACAACCTGTGGTCATTGGTAGAGAATCTGGATTTGTCCGCCACATCCAACCGGATCGACGTGGGCGGGCTCTACAGCGGGATTCCGGCGCTGTTCAGCGCTCGGGGCGGGACCTCCTGGACCCAGAGCGCCTATCAGCTTAACGGACTGGACGTGACCGATCCCTACGGATCGGGCCGGCCCCTCCTCTACCCCGATGTTTACAGCCTGGAATATACGCAGCTCATCAACGGTGGCCTCCCTTCCTATGCGGTCTCCCCCGGGGGCCTCCTCAACCTCGTCACTCCGGATGGAGGCAACCAGTTCCATGGAAGCATTTCGGCTTTTTATCTCAACCAC
>JBGUED010000573.1:0-1742 GCA_041821525.1 Candidatus Aminicenantaceae bacterium
AGAGCCCACGCCGGCGTCCGAGTCTCCACACTCCGCAACGTTGAGGTTCGCAGATCCACCTTCGTGACACGCGCTCGAGAGAGCGACAGCAGGGTAACGACATGGTTCGATTCCGCAAACAAATCTTCTACGGCCTGCTGGTGCTGGCCGCCGGTGCAGCGGCTGCCGCCGGCCTGACCCTGACTATCGGCATCCAAGCGCTCCTGAACATCAGCATCGCATTGGGGCTGGCGCCGACCACCGGCCTTCCCCTGCCCCTGTTCAGCTACGGCCGCTCCTCCCTGATCTGCACGCTGTTCGCCATAGGAATACTCCTGCACATCTCGCAGCGCAAAACCCCTCAGAGGAGAAAATGAGCGCACTACAGGTCATCATCAGCGGCGGAGGAACGGCCGGACACCTCTACCCCGCTCTGGCCCTGGGCCGCAGCCTGCAGGAAAAAGTGCCGGACATGAAGATCACCTATGTGGGGAGCGGCCGGGCGCTGGAGCAGAAAATCATGCAGCACCACAACGCGGCCTTCGTTCCTCTGAGGATCGAAGGCCTGAAAGGCCGCGGCTGGAAGACGCTCCGCGCGCTCCTTCTCCTGCCGGGGGCCTTCTGGCAGTCCTTTCGCCTGCTGCGTCGACTAAGACCGGGCCTGGTCATCGGAGTCGGCGGCTACAGCGCCGGCCCGGTGGTGCTGCTGGCCTCCCGCATGAAGATCCCGACACTGATCCTGGAGCAAAACCGGCATCCGGGATTCACTAACCGGCGGCTCCTTGCCTTTGTGGACAAGGCCGTGGCCGCCTTTGAGAGCTCGCTCCCCGATTTCAAGGGGAAGGGAGTATTCCTGGGCAATCCGGTCCGGGAGGAGTTCTACGGCCTGCCGGCCAAGGAGCGGGACGGGCGGTTGACGGTCCTCGTCTTCGGGGGCAGCCAGGGTTCGTCGTTCCTCAACCGGCAGGTGATCGATTCGCTGCCCCTTATGCAGGATCGGAAAGACCGGCTCCGCTTCCTTCACCAGACCGGCGAAAGAGATCGTGACTGGGTGAAAGAGAGCTACAGCCGGTTGGGCTTCGAGGATGTGACGGTGGATTCGTTCTTTTTCGACATGCCCACCTGCTTCCGGAAATCCGACCTGGTGATAAGCCGGGCCGGGGCCTCCACCATCGCCGAACTGATCGCCGCCCGCAAGGCCTCGCTGCTGGTGCCGTTCGCCCGGGCCACCGATGATCATCAGACGCTCAATGCGAGGGAACTGGAACAGACCGGGGGAGCAATACTGCTCTCAGAGCAGGAGTTCACCCCTGAGACTTTGTCCCGGTATATAGAGGGTCTCTTGGAGGATATGGACAAAATCACGCAGATGGAGAATAACCTCTCCCGGCTCCAGGCTCCTCCGGATGTAGCTGACAGGATCGCAGACCTGGGTCTGGATCTTTTGGAAAGGAGACGATGACGTGGTAAAACCCAGCAGTAATCTCAAACACATCCACATGGTCGGCATCGGCGGGACCGGTATGAACGGCATCGCCGAGGTGCTGCTGAACCTGGGCTATCGGATTTCAGGGTCAGACATGGCCGAGAATCAATCCACCCGCCGGTTGACAGGATTGGGGGCCACGATCAGCGTGGGCCACAAGGCCGGGTTGGTAGAGGGATCGGACGTGGTCGTCATCTCTTCCGCCATAAAGGAGGACAACATCGAGGTCCAGGAGGCCCGCCGCCTGAAGATCCCCGTAATCCCTCGCGCAGAGATG
>JBGUED010000574.1:0-1728 GCA_041821525.1 Candidatus Aminicenantaceae bacterium
ATATAATAGGTCGATGTGGACACAAATGAAAGCCTGCAGGTCATTGTTCGCACATCATGCCGCTGTCGTACTGGTATGTGCCGGCCTGCTCGGCAGTTGCCGTGCCCAGGAGCCTGAAGACCGGAGATCGAACTCGGAAACGAACGATCCCCGGGAAGCGGAAAGCGTCGTCCTCTCGGTCGAAGACGAGTCCTACACGCAGGCCGATTTTTCCAGCTACCTGGCCAAGATCGTGGGTGACGAGGCCTCTGAGCTGCCAGAGGCGGTGTTGAGCCGGCTGTTCGACAGCTTTGTGGAAGAAAGGCTCCTCCTGGCCGAGGCATGGGACTGGGTGGATCAACTCGACCCGGCCGACAGAGAGAGCCTTGTAGCTCAAGGCGGGGGCCGGCTCCCGGAAGACCGGCAGCTGATTGAGATCTGGGCGCGTATCCTGACCAAGGACATCACTGTGGCATCCGAAGAAGTCAGTGATTACTATGAAATGCACAAGCGGGATTTTCTGAAGTCGGCTCGGGTCCGGGTCAGCCAGATCCTGCTGTCCACCGAGGACAAGGCCGTGCAGGCCCTGGACATGATCAAGGAATCGGATGAGTCCCGCTTCCGTGAGGTGGCCAGACAGATGTCGATCGGGGTGGAGGCGGACAAGGGAGGGGCCATGGGAGTGTTTGAGCTGGGCCAGCTGCCCACAGAGATGGAGACCGTGATTTTCGCTCTGCAGGAGGGGGACATCAGCCGCATCGTCGAATCAGCATACGGGTATCACCTGTTCCGGCTGGATGCCAGTTATCCCCCGGAGCTGGTCCCGGAAGAGGAATCCGCTCCCGAGATCGAGGCCAAGATCCTGGAGGGGAAACTGCAGGTGCAGCTGAGCTCCCATCTCGTCGCTCTCAAGCAACGTCTGGATTGGACCATGGAAACCCAAAATCTTGCTTTTACGTATCTAAGGAACGGACATGAATAGACTGGGAATACTGTTGGCTGCACTCCTAATGCTGGGGGGATCGGTGGGGAGCGTCGGCCAGGAAGTTGTCGAAGCCATCGTCGCCATCGTGAACGATGAAATTATCACCCTGTCCGACTACCAGACCCAACATGACGTGCTTTATCGAGAGCTCAGGGCCAGGATCCAGGGCGAGGAATTCCAGGAGCAGTACGAATCCGCCGCAGCACATCTTCTCGACGACATGATCTTGGGCATCATCCTGCTCCAAAAAGCCCGAGAACTGGATATTGACGTGACCGAACAGATCAAGATGTATATCGAGGACATCAAGCAGAAAAACGGGCTCGAGTCCGATGCGCAGCTGAAAGTGGCGTTCGAGCAGCAGGGCGTGGATTTCGAGGAATGGCAGACCCAGATGCGAGAAATGTATCTGCGCGACATGGCCGTGTATGCGGAAGTGGGGCGGAACGTCGTGGTCGACGACGGGGAGATCTTCATCTACTACCGCCAGCATCCGGAGGAATTTACCGAGCCGCCGGAATACCGTATCCGGGGCATCTTCATCTCCGGCGAGGACAAGAGCGCCGCTGACGCCGAGCGCAAGAAACAGGAGATCCTGGACCTGCTGGAGGGGGGGGAGGATTTCGGCAGCCTGGCCGGCACACATTCCGAGGGGCCCAACAAAGACAAGCAAGGGGATCTCGGCACTTTCAAGCAAGGGGACATGCTCGACGCCTTTGAACAGGAAGTGGCCAAGCTCGAGGCAGGAGGCGTGACTCCCTGGA
>JBGUED010000575.1:0-1697 GCA_041821525.1 Candidatus Aminicenantaceae bacterium
CGTGTATTGGGAAAAGCCGGGGGCTCCGCCTGCCGGGTAGGCGGCCCCGGGAGGAAGGCCAGGGATCGGGTACCATCCGCTTTCCGGGGTGAGGTGGACAAAATCGGGTGTCACAAATGCGTAGTGTTTGGGGATATCATAGATCCACACGCGGTACCGGCTCTCGTAGCGCTTGTCTTCGATATCGAGAAAACAGTAGCGTTCATCGATCGTCCCCGAGTAGGTCAGTGTCAAACCGATCGAACCATCAGGATCGATCGGCTCTGTCGGGGACACGTGGAGGAGATGGTTGTCCTGTCGGAAATCGAGTGGGAGGCCGCCCTGGGTAACTGATTCAACCCTCAATCCGGGATTGAGGGTCAGCAGCAGAGAATCGAGGCGGGACGGGGATTCATTGACCATCTCCATCTGAGCGGTGGCGCTGATCACCTCGCCCGAGTGTTCGAAGCGAATGTCATAGCTGCGCACGGCCGCGGTCTGTGCCCCTCGGAACTCCCGGCTCGCAGCCTTAAGCTCACTCCGGAAGGCCCGGTCGGCGTATCGTCCGCTTGTATAGCTGACTCCCAGAACCAGGGCCAGCACCAGGAAGACGATGGATAGAGATCCGGTCACCGTGTTCGTGAGCACCGACTGTCTCAGCCTCTTGAACAGCAGGGGTGAGACCAGGAAGAAGCTCAGGCCCAGGAAGAGATGGGACAGGCGGAGCAGCAGGACCGAATGAATGTTCCCGAGGCCGACAAAGTCCGACCACATGAGCGGCAGATAGAAGGCATAGGAATCGAAAAGGCCGAAAAACGGGCCCCCGATGACAACCAGAACCAGGAAGGAATAGGCCAGCAGGGCCATGAAGACAAGGGCCTGGCTCCGCAGCAGCGAAGACAGGAAGAACGAGAGCCCGATCATGAAGATCAAGGTGGGGAGGCTGATCAGCAGCGTGTACAGGATATAGGGCTGCAGGGCGAAAACGGTGGAGGAGAAAAAGAAATGGACAACAAAGGTTAGTACCAGCACGGCCAGATTCAAGAACAGGAATACGGAAAAGATGCCCAGGGCTTTTCCCAGAAAATAGCCCAGATTGGTAAAAGAGCGCGCAAAGATCACCTGGACGGAATCGTGCCTCCTGTCACGCCTGAAAAATTCGGTGGCCATGAAGGCGACGATGATCCCCTGAAAGATATTGAAGAATTTGAGGCTGTTCAGGGGAAGAGAGCCGGATAGAGAACTGATGTAGTGTGGGGTCGGGATGCTGAATGAGACGATGACAACATTGAGAAGGGCGATGAAGACCAGGGCGAGCCCGGAAAAAATGCGAAAGCCCCAGGACCGGAAGAGAAGCTTGGCCTCATATAATGCGATGCGTCCGATGAAGAAGAGATCGATCATGACCGTTCCTTATAGACCTAATTCTTTGGTTCGCCACCGTATGACTCAGTTGGTTTATCTTTGGGGAGCCCGCGGGACATCCGCCAGTAAAATCCGAGGACGTTCCAACCTGTTGCCCGGCAATGTCGAAGATGGGCACGGCAGCGGTGTCGGACACTCTTTTCCTGATCTCCGGATTGGAAGATGCCGTGTAAGCCGGGCAGTGAAAACAGGGTATCCCGCAGGGAGAGGTCAGTTGTTTTGCTGTGTTTGTATCCATCTTGGCTCCAATCGAAAACCTAAGCGTAAAGCCATTATAATACACGCTGCCATTG
>JBGUED010000576.1:0-1689 GCA_041821525.1 Candidatus Aminicenantaceae bacterium
GGTCAGGATCGGCTTCATCGAGAGCCGCCGGAAACACGGCGAGGAGATGTTCCAGAAGAGCCTGCGGCATTTCATTAAAATGACCGCTCAGGACAAAAGATTCGGGATGTTGAAGTAGGCCGACACACCAACAGAGTGGATCAGTCTACGAAGAATACGGGCTGGGTGAGGGCCAGTTTTCCGTTCGAATCCACGATCCTGGCTCTCACATACAAGGCGCCGGGGCTCAGCTTGAACTTAGGTTTTACGGAGTCACTTTCTGCCAGGATCTCCCCCCCCTCGCCGATGAAGGAGGTCCGGTAGCTCACCTCACGCTCTTCGCGAATCCGGATCCTGACGGCTGAGCCTGTTACCCTGTATTCGTCCAATTCCACACCCGTGCTGACATAGAAATCTCCATTCTCCAGCGCCTCCAGGAGGGCAGGCTCGGAGAGTTCGGGGGCCCGCACCATGGTCCAGGACTTCCCAGGATAGGTGGCGATCTTGTGTGTGTCGTCGGTCCCGATCCCGTAAATCCGCTTGCCGGCTGAAAGGGCAGTATCCCACATCTCCTCGGTGCCGGGCCGCGTGTCATCGCCCTGGTTGTTGACAGAGGGGTGGGCATTGAGGACCTCGAAAAGCACACAGCCCTCGATCCCGATCAATTCCTCCGCACCGAAGGCCCATGTGAAGTTGGGATGGGCCAAGACCGGGAGAGCTCCTGCTTTCCGTATCGCAGAGACATTGTTCTGTAAGGTGGACAGTATGCCGTCTCCGCCGACGGGTTTGAGCGTCTCGTCGTGGAGGCCCAGGGCCAGCAGGTGCAAAGATCTCCCCTCGTATCCATCGGATATCTCGTTGCCGGAGATCAGCAAAAATCCCTCATCCTGAAGATGGGAATAGTCCTCGACCTTCAGCAGAAAGTTGTGATCGGTGATGGACAGAAAGTCATACCCATGGTCCCTGTACCACTGAATCACGCCTTCAGGCTGTGTGTCTCCATCCGAATGGGTCGTGTGCGTATGGAGATTGCCCCTGTACCATTGGAGCGGCTCTCTAGGTGCGCAGCCGGACACAATCAGGAGCCCGGACACGAACAGGCCCAATGTGAAGGTATGAAAAGTGAGTTTGAGAATCGAATTAGACATCGTCCACCATTGTATTTCTTCTATTTAGAGTCGAGCCTATTATAAATGAATCACAAGTGAATCCAACAGGAATTATTCCCTTCGCTGTACAGCATGCCCTCAGATGTATATCATCACATAAAGGTAAAGGGCCATCCGGACGTAATAGAAAAGTGACGGAATTTCTAGGAGAATGAGACTCGTGCACAGAACCACACACGGCAGGGATTTATTAGTCACGATCCTCGCCCTGTGTTTTATGTTTAGTGCGATAACAGCTACTCTGGGGGGAAACCACTCCATTCCAGAGGAGCCCAAGTTTTTCTCTTCGACGCAGGAGCCACTCCATGTTACCTGTCTGTGCCGGAATGAATGGGTAAACGGACAGGTGAATAATTTTGCGGATGTGGAATTGCGGGAGGGGACATCGTTCGGCCCCATGATACCGGATGCAGATGTTTTGGTGAATGGACAAGAGCTTTTTTTCGATCGGGATGCGCAGGTCTACACAGGAAAGTTGGGCGAACTCGAACAGTGGCAGCGGATCCCGATCCGGATCGGGACGCGAGACGGCCGCTCGATC
>JBGUED010000577.1:0-1677 GCA_041821525.1 Candidatus Aminicenantaceae bacterium
CCCATGACGCCGACCCGGGTTAAAGAAGCACTTAGGGATATGGGGACGACCTAGGCCGCTTCGAGTTCGGCGAGAAGCTCTGAGATGAGCTCCTTCACAGTGACGATCTTGTCGATACGGTAGGCATTCTGCCCGCAGAAGATGAGTCCGTGGTCCGTGTCCCCGAAGTAGGAATTCAAGAGGGCCAGCGCAATGCAGTATCTGGCTGATTCGACCTTGCAGGCCGTCAGACACCTGTAAGGGCACTTAATTTTTATTCTACCCTTTATTTCCAGGTCTTCCAGGAATTTGTTATTTATGGCCCTGCCCGGCATGCCCACGGGACTCTTGATGATGACAATATCCTCTTCCTTGGCATCCAGATAGTGTTGTTTGAATTCCGGGGAGACGCCGCATTCCGCAGTACAGACAAAGCGTGTTGCCATCTGGACGCCCGATGCACCCAGGCGCAGCATGCGGGCTATGTCCCCCCCGGTGAAGATCCCTCCCGCTGCGAGCACAGGGATTTTTTTCCCGTAGCGGTCCTCATAAGGTTTAATGGTTTCCAGGATCTCAGGCAGCAGTATTTCCAGGGAGTATTTTTCGGGCTGCTGGAGCTGCTCTTCTGAGAAGCCGAGGTGGCCCCCGGCCAGAGGCCCCTCCAGGATCAAGGCATCGGGGATCCTGGCATAGCGCTTGTCCCAGGAGCGGAGGATGAATTCCGCAATGCGTGAAGAACTGACTATGGGAAGCAGGTTTACGGAAGGGTCGTCTACCAGAACAGGAAGCTTCGCAGGGAGCCCGGCACCGTATATGATCAGCTTGATCCCTCCCCTTACGGAAGCCTTGATCAGGTCATCCACATTGCTGAGGACCCCCATGAAATTGACCGCGATGTGGCCCTCAGTCATAGTCTGTGCCTTACGGATCTCCAGCTCCAGGGCTTCCCGCGTTATTGTCTCATAATCCACTTTGGAGTCGTCCACATTCCCCAGGCCAACGCTCGCAATGGTGCCGATGGCTCCTTCTTCTGCCACGGCCGCGGCCAGAGAAGAGAGCGAAACCCTCACGCCCATGCCGCCCTGAATAATCGGAACATCCGCAATCACTGTGCCTATTTCAAGTTTTGGGACTTGCATTTAGCTCCTGTATCTCCTTACCACCAGGCAGACATTGCCGCCCCCGAATCCGAAGGAATTGCTCAAAGCCACCTCCAGGTCGATTTCCTCGGCCCCATGCGTCACATAATCCAGGGGACAGTCAGGATCGGGCTCCTCATAGTTGATGGTCGGCGGCAGTATGCCGGTATAGACGCTCATGGCTGTGGATATCATCTCCACAGCCCCGGCAGCGGCCAGAAGATGGCCGATCATCGACTTGATGGAGCTGATCTTGAGACGCCGGCTGTGATCCCCGAAGACCTTCAGGATGGCAGCGCTTTCGGTCCTGTCGTTCAATAGGGTTGATGTGCCGTGGGCATTGATGTAGCCCGCATCCTGCGGCTCGATGCCGGCGTCTTCGAGGGCCCCCCGCATGACCCGGACCATCCCGTCACCCTCAGGATCAGGGGCCGTAAGATGAAAGGCGTCAGCCGTGTTCCCATAACCCTTAAGCTCCGCATATATACGGGCGCCGCGCCTGCGGGCGTGCTCGAGTTTTTCCAACACCACGATTCCGGACCCTTCTCCCATCACAAAT
>JBGUED010000578.1:0-1650 GCA_041821525.1 Candidatus Aminicenantaceae bacterium
CGAGACATTCATGAACACGCCAGTTGTGAAAAAGACATTCCCGCCGGGCTGGAAGGCAGAGGGCAAAGACTGCCGCTGCCTCCCCAAGATCAATGTCAAGGACTCCCCCAAACCCTACTCAGACCGGGTTCTATTTGTCGGAGACAGCGGTGTGAGCCGCCTCTATAAAGACGGCATCGGCGCTGCCTACCGCACGTCCAAGGCGGCTGCCAGCGCAGCTCTCTTCCATGGAGTGTCCGACGCCGAGCTCAAGCAGCACTTCTGGCCGGCGTGCAAGAACCTCAAGACCGACAACACCATAGGCAAGCTGATCTTCCTCGTGGTCAGCTTGCTGCAGAAGCCCAGGCCCGTGCGCAAGGGCATCTTGCGGATGGTCATAACTGAGCAGGAAAAGACAAACAGCAGTAAAATCATGAGCTCAGTCCTGTGGGACATGTTCACAGGCAGCTCCCCCTACCGTGAGGTCCTGTTCCGCACCATGCGTCCCAAATTCATCTTCGGGCTGCTCTGGAACCTGATCGCCGCCAATTCTCCCTTCGGGGGGATACCCCAACACAAGGAGACTCCATGAAGAATAAAGCCGCCGCTTTAGGCAAAGACTATCAGGACGGAGACATCATCGTCCGTGAGGGCGAGTCCGGGAACTGCATGTACGAAATCCAGGCCGGCAAGGTCGAGATCGTCCGGGACAAGGACGGCAAGGAGGTCAAGCTGGCAGTGCTCGGGGCGGGGAATTTCTTTGGCGAGATGGCCATATTCGAGCGCGAGGTGCGCTCTGCCACAGTGCGTGCCAAGGGCCCGGTCCGCGCCCTGACCGTGGACAAGAAGACCCTGCTCACGCGCATCAGTGCCGACCCCACCCTGGCCTTCAGACTCCTGGAGAAGCTTTCGGGACGCATCCGGGAACTGGATAAGGAGATCGGATAAATCCTCGATGCCCTACTTCCACATCACCCAGACCGAAGGGAAAAACGTCGTCTTCAGCCTGAAAAAAGACGAGATCATCCTGGGCCGCAAGGATGACAATGACATTGTCATCGCTGAAGGCCAGGCCTCCCGTGTCCATGCTAAGATCACCAAAAAAGCAGACGGGTACTATGTGGCAGACATGGGGAGCTACAACGGAACCAAGGTCAATGGTGAGCCTGTAAAGGAAGCCCTCCTCAATGAGGGCGATGTGATCCGGATCGGCAAGACCACGCTCGTGTATTCCGAGTCCAAGAAGAAGGTAAAGCAAAAGCCTGCGGCAGATGGGCTCTCCCTCAAGAACAATGAGGAAGCCTGGAAGCAGCAGGTCATATCCAGCGTACCCGGCATGAACGTCTGCCAGGACTCAGCGAGTCTGCTGGCCACCCTCGTCCCCCAGCCCAAGGCTACCGCCAAAGACATGGCCACGCCCCAGTTCCAGGACGACGTCAGCGCGCTGGAACGGAGCAACAAAGTGCTCTACGTCCTCTATGAGGTGAGCCGCCAGCTGAACGCGCTGCACGAATTCGAAGAGCTCCTCGACAAGATCATGGAGCTCATTTTCAAGGTCATCGATGCGGACTACGGCTTTCTTTTTCTGATCGGGGATGAGGGCCCGGACGACCTTCGGCCGGTGGTCATTAAATCCAAGGCAGGCAAGACTGCGGACAGCGCCAAGATGAG
>JBGUED010000579.1:0-1646 GCA_041821525.1 Candidatus Aminicenantaceae bacterium
GGCTTCCTGATCGGGGTGGGTCTGGGCATCGGTAACGATACTGAGAAAGAGCTGGCCACCGCGCAGAACAAGGCCGGCAAGGGGGCGCACTTCGTGATCACGCAGCCGGTCTTCCATATCGCCCGGAGCGCGCGCACCCTGGAGGCACTGCAGGAAGCGGGCCTCCCCGTCATCCTGAGCATCATGCCGCTTATCTCGGGCCGCAACGCTGAATACATGCACTATGAGGTGCCGGGGATAACCATACCCGAAGAGTATCTGAAACGCATGGAATCCACTGAAGGTGCAGGAGGCGAGGAAGAGGGCATCCGCATCGCCCGCGAGATCATCCGGGAGCTGCGGCCCTTATGTAACGGCATTTTGTTCATGCCGCCCTTTGAGCGCTTCCATATGCTCGAGGCCATTTTAGACTCATGACCGCTAAATACGAGACCGAAAACCTGGACGATGTGGTGCGGCTGTCAGTCTTCGCCGACATCGGGATCGGGATTGCCACTTCCAAGGCCATAAATCAGGCCATGATGCAGGTCATGGAGGATATCGGGAACAGGTTCTCCCCCATGACCTGGGTGCTGATGCTCCTCGACAAGGATACGGACGAGCTCTTTTTCAAGTTCGTGGCCGGGAAGAGCGCAGAGAAGCTGGGGGACCAGAGGATCCCCAAGGATCAGGGCATCCCCGGTTGGGTACTGGAGCACGGAGAGGCGACGGCCTCATGGGATGCGTCCCTGGACGAACGGATCTCCCGCAAGATCACCGCCTTGCTTGGGTACACTGTGCAGAGTGTCCTGGCGGCGCCTCTCAAGATCGATGGTAGCATTGTCGGCGTTGTGTATCTGATCAACCGGACGGACGAAACGGCATACACGAACAAGGACATCGAACCGCTGGCCAGCATTACGGATTATGCAGCCGTAACCATAGAGAAGGTCTACTATTTGAGCGCCCTCAAGGATATGGTCAACATGGATCCCCTTACGGGCGTCTTCAACCGCCGCAGCTTTGACAATCACCTGGCCAAGGAGTCGGAGCGATGCAGACGCTACGGCCATCAGGTGGCGCTGCTCCTCCTGGACATCGATGGCCTCGGAAACATCAACAGCGAACATGGGTATTCCGCAGGGGACGAAGTGTTCAAGGATCTTGCCCGGCTTATGCGGAGCAATGCCCGGCAGATCGACATTATCGCGCGCTTCAGCGGCGGCCGGTTCGCCATCCTCCTCCCCCACACCCAGGAAAACGAGGCGGAGGCGGTGCGCAGGAGGATCCTGGGAGACATCAAACAGCAGAACATGCGTGGGAAGGGCATCCCCTACACCGTGTCCATAGGCCTGGTGGCTGCAGGCCCCGACCGCATCGATGAGCTGGTTCTTCTGGCTTCGGAGGACCTGGAGAGACAAAAAGCCCACAGGCCCGTCAAACCGACAAATTCTACGTAGAGCCCGACTTCCCAGCGGGCAAAATCCGGATTATTTGGACCAGGTCACGCTGTAGCGCTTGATGAGCCGGAATCCGTCCTCGTTTTCCTCGATTCCGAAGGCGCGATCTCCGTCTACAAAGCGGAGCTCGGACTTGTGTACGAAGCGGGCGAAGAAGCGGCCGTCCTTGTCAAAGACATCGGTCCAGTACTCATCTTCACCCTCGCC
>JBGUED010000580.1:0-1633 GCA_041821525.1 Candidatus Aminicenantaceae bacterium
TAGAGTAAAAGATGATATAATAGTCCCAAGAAAACTTCAATAAAAAAAGGGGAGTGGATAAAGGGGAGTGGTACATTTAGAGCTCTAAATGTACCACTCCCCTTTATTCTCTACCACTCCCCTTTTCTTCAAGGGTTGCATTGCAACAAACATGCGCATAAACTAGTTTTTTGTTTTTTGAACATCAAATGAGGACCAAGCCATGTACGCACCCATCGACTCTGAGATCATAGACGCTCTTATAGCGATCCTTGGCGAACGGGGGGTCGTGACCGATCCCGACGCCATGCAGCCCTACAGCCACGACGAGTTCGCCCTGTCCGAGATCGCCCACATGCCCGAGGTCGTGGTCAAACCGGAAACCGTGGAGCAGGTCGCCGGGATCATGCAGCTGGCCTCGGAGAAGAGGATCCCGGTCACGCCACGCGGCGGCGCCACCGGCCTGGCCGGCGGCTGCGTGCCTTCCCAGGGAGGCCTGTCGCTCTCGCTGGAGCGCATGAACCGCATCCTGGAAATCGACACGGCCAATCAGATGGCCGTAGTGGAAGCAGGCGTCACGCTCTCAGAATTCTTTGAGAGGGTCGAGGATGCAGGCCTGTTCTTCCCTCCCCACCCCGGAGACGAGGGCGCCATGATTGGAGGGCTCATAGCCACCAATGCCGGGGGCGCCCGAGCCGTAAAATACGGCGTTATCCGCAACTATATCCGAGGCCTAGAGGTGGTGCTGCCCACAGGCGAGATCATTCACCCGGGCGGGAAAGTCATGAAGAGCAGTACGGGCTACAACCTGGTCAACCTGTTCATCGGATCGGAGGGCACCCTGGGGGTGGTCACACAGGCAGTGATCCAGCTCATGCCCAAGCCGGCGGTCACGCGCTCCCTCATTATCCCCTACGATGATCTCCAGTCGGCCATCGACACCGTGCCCGATATCATCCAGGCCAAGATCCAGCCCATGGCGGTGGAGTTCCTCACCCGTGAGGTCGTGACCATAACGGAAAAGATGCTCAACCAGAGCTGGCCCTGCTCTCAGGGCACGACCTACCTGCTCATCATCCTGGATGCCGCGAGTGAGGCCGAGATGGACACGCTGTCCGAGGCCGTAGCTCAGGTTTGCCTCGACCACGAGGCACTGGATGTTTTTGTGGCGGACAGCCCTCAGAAGCAGGAGCAGGTCCTCGGGATCCGCAGTAAGATCTACGAGGCTATAAAAGACCGTAACATCGAGACTCTGGATATAGTGGTGCCCCGGGCCGAGATCGCCCGGCATGTGGCCCGGATCCAGGAGGTGCAGGACAAGTATGGGCTGTGGCTGCCCACCTACGGTCATGCAGCCGACGGCAACGTCCACACCCACATCATGTGCGCCCGCCTGGAAGAGGGAGAGATCGTCCCCCTCTCCGATGATGAATGGAAGCCGCTGCTGGAAAAGGTGCGTGCTGACCTGTACCAGGACTGCCGGGAGCGGGATGGTATGATCTCGGGAGAGCATGGCATCGGGCTGGTGAAGAAGGCCTACCTGTCCTATGTGCTGGATGCGGAAGAGATCGCGCTTATGAAGCGGATCAAGCAGGCCTTTGATCCGCAGCACATCATGAATCCTGACAAAATCTTGTAGCAAAACAAAGGGGAA
>JBGUED010000581.1:0-1633 GCA_041821525.1 Candidatus Aminicenantaceae bacterium
GACCGCCCTACGCCAACGGCAACATCCATATGGGAACGGCCCTCAACAAGATTCTCAAGGATTTTGTGGTCAAGTCCAAGTGGATGTCAGGCATGTATTCCCACTATGTCCCCGGCTGGGACTGCCACGGTCTGCCCATCGAGCACAAAGTGGATTCCGAGCTAAAGGCCAGGGAAAGGGGCCTATCGGCCGTTGAGATAAGGCGTGCTTGCAGGGAATATGCCCATAAATACGTCGATATACAGCGGGAAGAGTTCAAACGTCTTGGTGTCTTCGGTGACTGGGAAAACCCCTATCTCACCATGGCCCTCCCCTACGAAGCCAGGATCACGAGGGAGTTTGGCAGCTTCATCGAGAAAGGCCTCGTTTACAAACGCAAGAAACCGGTGCACTGGTGCTCCTCCTGTGCTACAGCCCTGGCGGAAGCGGAAGTGGAGCACCACGACCATACCTCACCAAGCATCTACGTTAAATTTCCTTTCATAGACGACCCATCCGGGCAGGTCCCGGAACTTGCCGGTATACAGACGGAGATTGTCATCTGGACGACAACACCCTGGACCATCCCGGCTAATCTCGCCATCGCCCTTCATCCTGATCTCACATACGTAGCCATCCGTGTGAACGATAAAGCTCTCATCGTAGCCGAGGAACTGGCGGCGAGCGTCGCCGAGGCCGCGGGGTTTGAGTACACCGAACCCATTGCCCGCTTCCAGGGCCGTATTCTGGAAGGGCTCAAGACCAGACACCCCCTGTATAACAGGGAATCGATCATTGTTCTGGCGGACTATGTCACCCTCGAGGCGGGAACAGGATGCGTCCATACGGCTCCGGGACACGGCCAGGACGACTACGAAACAGGGCTGAGATACGACCTGGAAGTATACGCTCCGGTTGACGATAACGGCCGGTTCACACAGGAAGTGGAGTACTTCGCAGGCACACCGGTGTTCGATGCCAACAAGGACGTGATCCGGAAGATTGAGGAGGCAGGTGCGCTGCTGGCTGTATCGACCATCAAGCATACCTACCCCCACTGCTGGCGCTGTCAATCACCGATCATTTTCCGTGCGACGGAACAGTGGTTCATCTCTATGGAGCAGGGGGGTCTCAGAACAAAGGCTCTGGAGGAGATCAACAAGGTTTCCTGGATCCCGGCGTGGGGACAGCAGCGTATTTACTCCATGATCGAAAATCGCCCGGATTGGTGCATTTCCAGGCAGCGGTCCTGGGGATCGCCCATCACCATATTCTACTGCGAATCTTGCGAAGAGACTCTCATGAGCAAGGATATCTGCAACCATGTGGCCGACCTCATGGAAAAGAGCGGGGCCGACATCTGGTACTCGGAGGAGGCTATCGACCTGCTGCCTCCCGGCACTCAATGTCCTTCCTGCCAGGGCACGTCCTTCCGCAAGGACATGAACATTCTGGACGTGTGGTTTGACTCGGGAGTCAGCCACGCAGCAGTGCTCGAGGATCGCGATGACCTGACCTGGCCGAGCAATATGTACCTCGAGGGGTCAGACCAGCACCGGGGATGGTTCCACAGCTCCCTTCTGGCCTCTGTTGGAACCAGAGGAAAAGCTCCCTACAAGGAGGTCCTGACACACGGCTACGTTGTGGACGGTAA
>JBGUED010000582.1:0-1613 GCA_041821525.1 Candidatus Aminicenantaceae bacterium
GTCTGTGAATTCAAGGTCGGAAAGGCCGTAAGGCTTAGTTATAGAGACGCCTATACCTGGAGGCAGCGAATACAACCCTTCAGCCAGCCCTCCTGGATCAAAGGTTTTTGCTGCCTCCCCTTTTTCTCTTTCCCCATTCTCTGACCTGAAATGAGTATGCTCTGAACAGGCGGACTCCATGAAAACTGCATATTTATTTGGTCTTAAAAAGCCGGCGGCGCGCTATCTGGCCTGTGCACTTGGGCTCCTGCTGTTTTCTTCCCTGCCGGCGATAGGTGCGCAGGACTCCCGTGATCGTTACCATCAGCCCGATACGGTCATGGATCTGATGGGGGTCAAAGCCGGGATGGTCATCGGCGAAGTGGGGGCTGGCTCGGGGTATTTTACCTTTCATCTGGCCAGGCGGGTGGGAGAGAGCGGGAAGGTCTATGCTAATGACATTTCCAGGCAGGCCCTGAATTCCCTGGAACAGCGTAAAGAACGGGAAGGGATCACCCACATCGAGACCATCGTCGGAGAGTTGGATGATCCGCTCCTCCCGCAGGGTTTGGATATGGTGTTTATCGTAAACGCGTTTCACGACATCACTCGCCAGGTAGCTCTCCTGAACAGCCTGGCACCCAGTCTCAATCCGGGAGCTGCCGTGGTCATAATCGACCGGGACCCGGAAAAACTCATGGATTCCGCCGGCCATTTCTTGACTCAGGAGGAGGTGCTGGAAAAGATCGAAAAAAGTGTCTTCCAGCTCGACCGGATCGAGACTTTTTTACCCCAGCACAACATCTATATTCTGCGGATCCCTGCCGGACACGGATCGAATCCCTCAGCCGGCCAACGGGTAAATCAGATCTCAAGGGATACTCTGGAGCCGGAGGCTGCGAATCCAAGAACGATCAAGGAGACGACATGAGATCGAGGAAGCTGCGAACAACGGGCCTGGTGCTTCTGTTGGGGGCCGGAGGGATCCTTCTTTTTGGAACCCAGGATGAGAACCTATCCAGCTATGAGAAGATGAGGGCCCATCTTGGTGAGCTCTATCAGCAGCAAAAATACACGGAAGCAGCGGATCTCCTGGATAAGGCTCAGGGCCGTTTCCCCGAACACGTCAAGGCCAACACCTTCAACCTGGCCCTTATGTGTTCTCACCTCCAACAGTATGACCGGGGAGTAAAGGCCCTGCTCTACGGGCTGGAGCGAGGGATCTGGTACGGCCTGTATGACTTCACGATCGCACTGTGGGATCCCTACAGGGAGAGGCCGGCCTTCCAGGATTTTATGAAAAAGAATGACCAAATGCGCCAGGAAGTCCAGAGCCGAGCCCGGCCTGAGCTCAAAGTCGAGACCCCTGAGGGATATTCGGAGGATCACGAGTATCCTCTGTTCATCGCCCTCCATGGCGGCGGGGAGACCATGGCTGCGTTCAGTCGGCATTGGAGGTCGGCCGTGCTCGAAAACGAGTTCATCGTCGCTTACCTGCAGTCGTCTCAGGTCGTGTCTATGGACGGGTTCGGCTGGACCGAAGACCTTTCCCTGGCAAAGATGGAGATCCTCGAAGCATACCACAGGATTCTGAAGGAATACCGTGTGGATGGAGATCGGATCCTGATCGGCGG
>JBGUED010000583.1:0-1596 GCA_041821525.1 Candidatus Aminicenantaceae bacterium
GCTGGAACCGGGCCTCGATCCCGGCGATGGTGGCTGGCAGGTCCTGCTCACGGACCTTGATCGAGATGCTCCAGCTGGGGCTATCCGCCGGATAGAGCCGCAACATGAGCGGGGTAACGGGGTTGTGGAGGGAGAGGAAATGGAAGTCCTTGACCACTCCCACCACCGCGGTATTACCGATCTGGGTGTGCTTATAGTCGCCCCAGTACCGGATGTTCTTCCCGACTGGCTCCTCCCACCCGATGTGCTTGACCGCAGCCTCGTTGAGGACCACTACGTGTCCCTGATCCGCCCCGAATTCCCGGGAGAATCCCCGGCCCGCGACGATGGTCATGCCGTAGGTGTCCAGCAGTTCCTGGTCAACATAATTGACGTTCATCTTCATCCACTCGCCCTCTGCCGCCCCTTCCCAGGAGACGCGTGTCCAGTTGGAGGAGGAGTGGGGCATGTAATCGTGAGCCGCCACGTTGACTACATTGGAATCCTTGAGGACCTCACTCCGAAACGAACGGAACGTCCCTGTTTCCTCAATGAAAATCGGGAATGTCAGGACTTGCTCGGAATCATAACCCAGGTCCTTGTGCAGTAGGAAATGCACCTGCTGAAGAACGATGATGGTGCCGCTGATGAGCGTGACAGAGACAAAAAACTGGAAGACCACGAGGGCCTTGCGCAGCAGGGCAGATCGGGAATAGGTGGATTGGCGGCCCTTGAGGACAGAGGCCGGCTGAAAGGACGACAGCACAAAGGCGGGGTAGATGCCGGCCAGAACGCCCACCAACAGGGTGAGCGCAAGCACCCCCAGAAAAAATGGCCAGTCCTGCTGAAGTGAGAGGTGCAACTCGCGGTTCACGATGCGGTTGAACTCGGGGAGGAAAATTGCGATCAGGACAAAGGCTATGATCAGGGAGAAAAAGGCCGTGTAGACGGACTCTCCCAGGAACTGCCGGATCAGCGAAGTCCTCTGGGCACCGGACACCTTGCGCAGCCCGACCTCCCGCGCCCGGTCGGCCGAACGGGCCGTGGTGAGGTTCATGAAGTTGATGCCCGCGATGATCAGTACGAAGAGCGCAACGGCTGTAAAGATGTATATGTTCTTGATGCTGCCCACCAGGCCGATCTCGTGCATGACCTGGGCGTGGAGGTGGATGCGGGAGAGAGGTCTGAGGTAGAGCTCATTTTTGCTCTCCTCGCCCTGGTATGTCTTGAGCGCGAACTGGATCTTTTCGCTGGTCTGCTCCCAGGACACATCGGGCTGGAGCAGGGCGTAGAGCGGCACCCAGTTGTCGCCCCAGCTGGCGAAAGGATCGTTATCCTGTCCGGCCGAGATCGTGACCGCCGAGATCAGGAGCTGGAAGGTGATGTGTGAGTTGTCCGGGACATCCGCGATCACTCCATGGACCTGGTAATCGTTGTCATCGTCGAAGCGGATGGTCTGCCCGACCGGCTCCTCCTGGCCGAAGATTTTTTGGGCCAGGCTCTCTGTCAGGACCACGGAATAGGGAGCGTCCAGGGCATGTGCGGCATCGCCTCCCAGCCAGCCGAAAGAGAAAATCTGGAAGAAGGCGCTGTCTGCGTAGAAGGCCCTCTCCCGCA
>JBGUED010000584.1:0-1589 GCA_041821525.1 Candidatus Aminicenantaceae bacterium
ATCCCCAGATCATCCGCGATCATGCTGAGGAGGGATTCGAAGGCGAAGCGCGGCTGGGGTGCGCCGTGCCCGCGCATGGCACCGCAGGCCGGCTTGTTGGTCATGACCCGAAATCCCTCGTAGCGATAATTCGGGATAGTGTAGAGCGTGGGTATCATGCTGCCGGCATAGTAGGCGGTGATGACGCCGTAGGAAGTGTAGGCACCTCCGTCGAGGTAGATCCGGCTCTCCACGGCGGTCAGGGTCCCATCCTTTTTGACGCCGATCTTGAATCGCATGTGCTGCTTGTGTCTTCCCCGGCCGTGAAGGAACATTTCCCTGCGGCTGTAGACCATCTTGACGGGCCTTCCCAATTTCCGGGAAGCGATCGCCGTGATCAGGTCCTGAGGTGTCGTGTCCAGCTTCCCTCCAAAGCCTCCCCCGACGGGGGGGCGCAGGATACGGATCCTTCCCAACGGCATTTCCAGCACGCGTGCGACCATGTATTGGAGGTAGTGGGGGACCTGAGTGGAGGCATAGAGCACGAGGGTCCTGCCGTCATTATCCCAGTAGGCGATGGCCGCATGAGGTTCGATGGGACTCTGGTAGACGTGATTTCCGACGAACTCTTCCTCAACGATCAGGTCAGCCTCGGCAAAGCCCTTTTCCACATCGCCGAATTCATGGTTGACATGGGTGTTGATATTCCCTTTGTAGCGTTCGTGAAGGAGGGGTGCGCCTTGCTTGATCGCCTCCATGGGTTCGAAGACAGCGGGCAGTTCCTGGTATTCGACCTCAATGAGCTTCAGGGCCTGTTCAGCCGTCTCCTCGTCCACGGCAATGACGGCTGCCACTTCATCCCCGACGTGGCGTACCTTGTCTTTGGCCAGTGCATATTCATCATAGCGGGGGGGATTGATCCCATAGGTGATGTCGGGGACATCATGGCCCGTGAGAACCAGCTTGACTCCGGGCAGAGTTTCGGCCCGGCTGGTATCGATGGTAACGATACGAGCGTGGGCAACCGGAGAAGTCAGGATCTTTCCGAAGAGCATGTTCTCCAAGAAGAGGTCTCCCGTGTACTTCGCCCGGCCCGTGACCTTGTCGGCGGCATCCACCCGCGGCAGGCTTTTCCCTACAATGGCCGATCCGTCCATGTCCTGAGGAGGTGACTGAGGATCGGACGAGGTTTGATAATCTTTCCAATTCTTAACGGCATTCAAGATCCCGGTATAACCCGTACAGCGGCAGAGGTTGCTGCTGAGGGCTTCCTTGATCTCCTCATCCGAGGGATCCGGGTTGCGTTGGATCAATGCGTAGGCGCTGAGGATCATCCCAGGAGTACAGAAACCGCATTGGACAGCGCCGCGGTTTATGAAAGACCGCTGCAGCGGATGGAGCCCGCCTCCCTGGGTGAGGCCTTCGATGGTGGTGATGGCTGTTCCCTCGTATTCAGCAGCAAGCAGGAGACAGCTATTTTTCGGCTCGCCGTCAACGAGAACGGTGCATGCACCGCACACCCCAAGGTTACAGCCCTTCTTGGTTCCGGTCAACCGAAGCTTGTCTCTCAATACATCCAGGAGAGTCTCTCCATCGGCAACAGCCACATA
>JBGUED010000585.1:0-1548 GCA_041821525.1 Candidatus Aminicenantaceae bacterium
GTGGAGTGGCTTGTCTGCTGGCCGGGGCCCTGCCGGCCCAGATGCCGTCGCCTGAGGATTTTCTGGGTTTTGCGCCTGGTGCTGACCGCAAGCTGGCGGACATGGATCAGATTATCGAGTATTTCCGGAAGCTCGGCCAGGCCAGCGGCCGTGTCACGGTCGAGGAAGTGGGTAAGACCACTCTAGGCAATCCCTTTATGGTGGTCTTTATCACGTCAGAGGCTAATCATCGGGATCTCGAGAAATACAGCAGGATCCAGCAGAGACTGGCCGATCCGCGTGGCCTGAGCCAGGAAGAGGCGGAACGCTTGATCCGGGATGGCCGGGCGGTCGTAATGATCAACTGCTCCATCCATGCTACCGAGGTCGGGGCCAGCCAGATGTCCATGCAGCTGGCCTATGACTTGGCCTCCCGGGACGACCCGGATATACGCCGGATCCTGGATAATGTCATCCTCCTCCTGACCCCCATGCACAATCCGGACGGGACCAAAATGGTGGTGGACTGGTACCGGGAGCACCTGGGAACCGAGTTCGAAGGGAGCCGCATGCCCTGGCTCTATCATAAATATGTGGGACACGATAACAACCGGGACTGGTTCATGTTCACCCAGGTGGAAACCCAGCTCACCATCAAGGTGCACAACACCTGGCATCCCCATGTCATCGTGGACATGCACCAGATGGGGAGCAATGGAGCCAGGCTCTTTGTTCCCCCCTTTGTCGATCCCTACGAGCCCAACATCGATCCCATCCTGCGCCAGCAGGTGGCCATGATGGGGACCTTTATCGCCACGGAGCTCACGGCCCAGGGCAAGGCCGGGGTCATGCACAGCACCCGTTATGATGCCTGGACCCCCGCGCGGGCCTATCATCACTATCACGGCGGGATCCGGATCCTGACCGAGGCCGCCAGCGCCAGGATCGCAACCCCCATCACGGTGACCCCCGACCGCCTGAGCGCCGATGTCAAAGAGGAATCGGTCCGCATGCCCCTGCCCTGGAAAGGCGGCAGATGGTCCCTGGGTGATATTGTGGCCTATGATTATGCTGCGGCCATGGCGGCCCTGACCAATGCGGCCGGCCTGCGCGAGAACTGGGTCCGCAACTATTCTCGCATCTTTGTCAAGGCGGTCAATCGGACAGGTCCGCCTTATGCGTATGTGATCCCGGAGGAGCAGCGGGACCTGGCGACCGCCATCAAAATGCTGAACATCCTGAAGATGGGCGGTGTGGAGGTGCATCAGGCCGAAGCCGAGTTCACGGCTGACGGCCACATCTACCCCGCCGGCTCCTACCTGGTCTTTATGGCTCAGCCTTTCGGCGGCTTTGCCAAAACTCTGCTCGAGCGGCAGGTCTATCCCGAAATTCGGGAGACGCCCGGTGGCCCCTTGAAGACACCCTACGACGTTGTCGGCCACACGCTCGCTGCCGACTCCTACACGAAGGCTGTGATCGACGCGTTGCTGGCACCTACGGTTGGACCCGGTGTATTGCGGCTACCTGCATCGTCCTTCCAGCCCACGGTTGCTGGTGCCGGAATTGATT
>JBGUED010000586.1:0-1548 GCA_041821525.1 Candidatus Aminicenantaceae bacterium
CGGTATACTCACACCGAACGAGAAGGGAGGCGGCACCTCGGTGCCGCCTCCCTATTTTTTTTGCCTTCGTGTTCCCGCTCCTCTCTCGTCCCCAGAACCACGAGGACCAACCTCAACATCCCCTTCACTCCAAAATGGGCTTTTGACAAAAAATGTCACAATATGGTCCTTTTGTGTCTAATTGAAGAGAAGAACCAGGCTATATCCCTCGCAACTTCAATGATATCAATAGAAAAAGAGCGGAGTGGATGGTATGAATATTGCAGATGAAATCCCCGTAGACGCGAAGATTTGGAAACAGAAGAGTTGGAGGCACTGGCATGATAAATAAGGATAGATCGGGATTTACACTTATCGAACTGCTGATCGTGGTGACGATCATCGGGATTCTGGCAGCGCTGTTGATCCCGAATGCCGTGACCGCCATACAAAAAGCCAAACAGAAGGGAAGCATGAAGGAAATTATGACCATCTGCACGGGCTTAGCCGACCATATCACCGATCATGCCGTGCTGCCTGATCATTCCGGGACCTATACCATCACGGACCCCATCTACAAAGGATTGACGCCATTTTACATCAAGGTCATGCCAGTCATGGATATGTGGAACAACGAATATCTGATATTCACGCGCGGCAATGTCTCCGGCCAGTGGGGAGCCTCATTCTTGAATTCAGGTGCAGCCTGGGGGCTGGACGAGTTTGTGGTCGGCTCCTACGCCCGCGATGGACTGCTCAGCACTGAATACCTATTCGATCCAGCCGCTCCTTCGTCCGGATTTTATCCCATTCTGGACATTCCCAGTTTCGACCATGATCTCGCCTGTTGGGGAGGATCCTGGATCGTCGCTCCCGAGGGGCAGACCAAAAACATGACCGGCACCTGATCGCCGGCCTTCGATTCCCGTTTTTCAGTCCAGAGATTAGTGTGGTATAATCATTGGACTTATGCGGACTTTCCTACTTTTGTTCCTGTATGTCGTTATCGCCATCCTGGCGATCCCCGTGCTGCTCATCTGCGGTATCTTCCGCTGGCTGCCCCCCATAGTATTCGTGGGCCGGTCCGGCGTTCGTCTGGGCCGGGCCGTCCTGGGCGTCAAACTGGAGGTGAGCGGACAAGAGAATGTGGATTTTGACCGGACCTATGTGTACATGCCCAATCACCTCAGCCTGGTGGACGGCCCCATGATGTTCATCGTCCTCCCTTGTTTCATGCGTGTCATCGCCAAGCGAGAACTCTTTCGCATCCCCTTCCTGGCCCAGGCCATGCGGGTGGCGGAGTTCATCCCGGTCGATCGCAAGGGCCGGGAAGGAGGGAAAAAGGCCATCCAGAGAGCCGTCCAACTGATCCGGGAGAAGGGGCACTCTTTCATGATCTTTCCGGAAGGAACGCGGAGCCTGGACGGGCAGCTCCAGAGGTTTCGCAGGGGGGGATTCTACCTCGCCCTGGAGACCGGAACCCCGATCGTCCCCATTTCTATCATCGGCAGCTTCGCGCTCATGCCCAAGGGGGCCTTTTTCACCAAGAGGGGAACCATCAAGATCAAG
>JBGUED010000587.1:0-1545 GCA_041821525.1 Candidatus Aminicenantaceae bacterium
CTATGTGGCCCTCGACGAAGGAGCCGATCCGGCAGACCTGGAGGCCAAGCTTCCCGGATTCCTGACCAAGTACATGGGCTCGCAGTTCGCGGCCTTCGTGGGGCCCGAGGCGGATATAACTGAAGTATTTCAGCTCAAGATGAAGCCGCTCCTGGACATCCATCTCTATCCCAGCGAACAGTTCGATGTCGAGACCAGCGGCAGCATGGCATCGGTGCTGATCTTCTCGGCAATCGCCGCCCTGATCCTGGTCATCGCCTGCATCAACTTCATGAGCCTCTCCACGGCCCGGGCCAACAAACGTGCCCGGGAGGTGGGGATGCGCAAGACCATCGGGGCCCTCAAGCGTCAGCTGTGGGGACAGTTCCTGGGAGAGTCCGTTTTCCTGAGCCTGGTCGCACTGGCCCTGGCAGTGTTCCTGATTTTCGTGTTTCTCCCCGCCTTCAACAGCCTGGCGAGTAAGGACCTGCATGTGAGCACTCTCTTTTCGCTGGAGAACATGTTCATCCTACTCGGAGTTGCGGTATTAACCGGCGTGATGGCGGGGCTGTACCCGGCCTTCTACCTAACCGCATTCGAGCCGGTCAAAGTACTCAAGGGCAGCGCCCTCTCCGGGACCGGAAAATCGGCCTTCCGCAGGGCCATGGCGGTTATCCAGTTCGCCATCTCCATCACACTCGTCATTGGGACGCTGATCATCTTCAAACAGATGGATTACCTTCAGAACAAATCCCTGGGCTTCGACAAGGAAAATATGCTCCTCCTCTCCACGGAAAGCGACACGGTCCGCCAGGGCCTGGATGTCTTCCGGGATACTCTAAAGGCGAATCCGCGTATTTCCTCTGTGAGCGGCTCGTCCGATGTCCCCGGCAGCCGGGCCTTCTCCGACACTGTGTTCAAACGAGACGATTCAGATGACATCTTCAGCCTTATGTTCATCTCGGTTGATCATGATTTTATGGATACCTACGGCTTTCAGCTGAAGCACGGCAGGGACTTTTCCAGAGAATTCAGCACGGACCTGGGCGGAGCGGCGGTGCTGAACACAGCGGCCGTAAAGGAGCTCGGGTACACGCTCGAGGAGGTCATCAACAGGAAACTTCTCATGGCCGTCAGCGAGACAGAATTCACGGAACTTTCGATCATCGGCGTGGTGGATGATTTCCATTTCAAGTCCCTGCACCGGACCATCGAACCGCTGGCGCTCATGGTGAGGCCGGACCGCACGCGTATTATCTCTGTGCGGACCCTGCCGGGCGACATGCAGGAAACCCTCGCCTTCATCGAGGGAAAATGGGCGGAGATCTTTCCTGGAGAAGAATTTAACTACAGCTTCCTGGACCAGAAGATGGCCCTGCTCTACACGAGCGAGGGCCGGATACGGGATATCTTCCTGATCTTCTCGGCGCTTTCCATTTTTGTCGCCTGCCTGGGGCTTTTCGGCCTGGCGGCCTTCACCGCAGAGGAGCGCACCAAGGAGATCGGGGTGCGCAAGGTCCTGGGGGCCTCCTCGGCCAACATCCTGCTCCTGCTCTCCAAGGAATT
>JBGUED010000588.1:0-1522 GCA_041821525.1 Candidatus Aminicenantaceae bacterium
AACCTCAAGCATCCTCTGGTCTCCGGAATCATGGCCGTAGAGACCTTCCTGGAGGCAGCCCGTTTGCTCTATCCCTATTTGAGTGTGCTCGGTGTGCGGCGGTTGAAGTTCGAAGACATCCTGGAATGTCCTCAAGACATGGAGCGGGAAGCCCGCATCACTTGCCGAAGACAAGAGGATGCGGGTCAAGGGCAAGGGGTCCGCTGTGATGTCCAGCTCTCCAGTGCGGATATATCCCCTTCGGGACGCCACCTGGACAGGTGGTCCACAAATTATCGGGGACAGGTCATTCTCGGACCCCGCACAACCTCCCTGCCCCCCTGGCCGGAGTCTGACGTAAAAACAAATGACCTGGACACACGTCCCATGGAACCCCATGAGATCCAGGATAGCTACGAACAGCGCACCGGCCTCAAAGGACGCTACCGCGTACTTGAGACGATCCACGGCACCGGGCTCGGGATCATAAAGGGAGATATGGTTTACCGGGAGCAGGCGGATATCGCAGGTTTGGACCGGGCCCGTTACCAGTACTCACCCTATCTCCTGGAATCGCTGATGCACCTTTTCGCATTCTACGTTGCCATCCGGCAAGAGGAGGCGTCCTGGAGTCTGATTCCCGCCGGTATAGAGGAAATGCGTTTTACCCGTTCCGCCAGAGATGGAGAGCGCTGCGCCCTCGAAGCACGGCTTCGCTCCCAGGACGATCAGGGTTTTACATGGGACGCCCGAGCTGTTGACGAGAGTGGCATACCCATCATGCAGATCCTTTCCATACGTATGAATCGATTCAATCCGTAAGAGGGTATAAAACCCATGAGAGTAAGACACCGGGAGCCGGCAGCATGCCCTCGGGGCCAAGATCATATCGCACAAGGGACGATACACACCCTGAGCCATCTTGTCCCAGGGGGATCCTTGGTGTTCGCCTTCACCAAATCGGGGCGTGGGGCAGAGACCGGCCTGGCCCTTGTGCTACTACAGGCACTGGCGCGGCTTGATCCACGCTGGAATCTCCCTTCCGATGAAAACGCGCTGACCCTTCACAAGAGCGCTCTGGGAGAACCTGGTCTTCTTCTGGGGGACAAACAGGGGCCATCATTGTCCTTCAGTCATGGCAAGGGACAGCTCTGGGCGGCCATGTCCAGCAAGGGGCGTGTGGGTATCGACGTGGCCTATCCCGAGGAGTTTACCGCTGGTTATCCTTTTGACAGAGCGTTCAGACCGGAAGAACTGGATAGCGCCAGGGCGCTTTGCCACAACGATACCGCTCGAGGAGCCGCCCTGATATGGTCCGCAAAGGAAGCGTCGGTCAAGGCAACCGGGGCCGGCTTCAGCCGCTTTGATCCCCTTGATGTACGGGTGGAGGCGCCTCACTTCAGTGAACAAGGGATACGCTTTGAAGTGTTGGCGGACCGACCTATTTGCGCCTGGGCCAGGACAGAGGGCAGGGGCTGGCTTTGTGTAGCATTGGTATAGCAGAAGATCACACCTGACCGCAATTCCGTATTTCGGAACATCA
>JBGUED010000589.1:0-1521 GCA_041821525.1 Candidatus Aminicenantaceae bacterium
GGTCACAGCACAGCCCCTTCTCCCCGAACCCACAGCGAGGTGTCTGCTGTTCAGACCGATCCCAGACGGTCTCGACACCCGCCTGTAAGGCTTTTTCACGTAAAGGCTCGATGGTTGCGTCTCGGCTCTGGTTTTTGCTCATTGGCATCTCTTTTTCATGGACATTATCCCTGTGAGCGCAAGGTCCGGCTCAGCCCGGACAGGGTCTCGAATACGTTCTCGGCCAGCTCTACGGGGAGCGAGCCTGTGCCGCAGCTTGGTGTGAGCAGGCATTGGTCCCAGATCAGGCTCTCATCGATCCCCTTGCCAGCCAGGTTTTTGATGCCGGATTCCAGCTTCGCGGCCAGCGAACCGGATGTCTCCTCCAGGATCTTGTCCGAGGTGGGCACGATCCCCCAGGCCAAAGCCCCGCCCTTCTCCAGGAACGGACCGATCTGTTCCGGGTAGTAGGCGATGGTGTCCCCGAACTCATAGGCATCGAAGTTGATGATGTCCACTCCGGCATCGACCAGGATAGGCCATTCCGTGTTGCCGCAGCAGTGGGTCCCTACGAGCGCCTCCCGGGCGTGGATCGCATCGATCACCTCTTTCATGAGGTTCACCACATCCGCCTTCTGGACGCTCACATAGGTCGACGACCCGAAGGCGGACAAGATGGGCTCGTCCACGAAACAGATCTGCCTGTGTCCCAGGGGCTCGAAGCGATCCAGCAGCCAGCAGGACTTCATGGTGATGGCCTTGGCCACCACATCCCGGAAGACCTCATTGTAAAAGAGGGCGCGCTTGTTCTCATCCACGATGGCCAGCCCAAAGGTGACCGGGCCTGTGACCTGGCTCTTGAGGAACCGGATGCCCTCAAGGCCCGCCCCGGGGAGGCTCTGCTCCAGGGCATAGATGCCGCGGCTGTAATCGGAAGAGATTCGGAAATGCTCCAGGTCCTCCATTACCACCTTTTCATAAAAGGCGCTAAGCTCTGCGGTGGGATCACCCGAGGTGTCAAAATACATCCGCTCCTTGACCTCGTCCAGGACCACGCAGGGCATGCCCTCGGAGTACTGGATCTCCATCTGCTCCCTGATATCGGCTCTGGAGAGCTGGGGCCAAAACGGGATCTCAGGGGTGGTTCTCAAGATCAGATCACAGGCATCCCCGGCATCCAGATGCGGGAAACTGCCTATGCCCGTTGCCAGGCACTTGGGTTCGAATATCATCTCAGTCACCTAGATCGCTTCCTTTCACTCGTGATGACAGCTGTTCACTCGCGACGACAACTGCGTTATAAACCACACACATGATGACAACTGTGCAGCAAACTACCAAGAGTATACGATGCGGCAGGCTTTTTCAAGAAATCAGGCCTGCACTGTCGGGCAAGCTGAAACGTCAATCGGGTATCTTTCTCCAGTGAGAAAAATTCCTTATTTCTGAGTCCGTTTTATCCGGCCTTTAACTTTTCGTAAATCCCCTGGATCTCCTGCTCTAATCTGTCTCCCTGCTTTGCGAAGAGCGCCTCCTGCCTCA
>JBGUED010000590.1:0-1519 GCA_041821525.1 Candidatus Aminicenantaceae bacterium
GTGTATAACCTTGATGGGAATAAAGTCCGCAGCATCGAACACGCCTACAAACCCGTCAGGATCACCCAGGAAGAGATGGAGGCCCTGAAGAAAAGGATGCCTTTCGCGGTCGATGTTCAGGCGCCCAAGTACCGCCCGGCCTTCCAGGGTGTGACGGCCGACGACGAGGGCCGGATTTTCGTCGCCACCTGGGAAAGGCCGAAGTCCGGGAAGGGCTACCTGTATGATGTCTTCGACCGCGCCGGCTCGTTCGTCACCCGAATCGCGCTGGATTCCATCCCCCGGATCTGGAAAGGCTCAAAGCTTTACACCATCGAGGAGGATGAGGACGGCTATCCGGTGGTCAAGAGATATGGGGTGAGCTGGCAGTGAGAAGGGGAGCCGGGAAAACCTGCTTAACGATCGCGCGCAATGCCAGGTAGATACCTATAGGATTGGTATATACTTATAAGAGCAAAACAATGAATAGAAAAAAAACATATATTTTAGTCCCTTTTATTCTGCTGCTTCTGCCGGCATTGTCCTTCCAGGGATTCGGTCGGGCCGCGGCGCAGACCACGGATCCCCGGGAGATTGTTCGAAAAGCCGCGGCCGCCGTTAAAAACCTCAAAGCCATTGAGTACGATGCGGTCTATTCGGGCCACGGTGCCGTGGCCAACTATCCCGGCTATACCGGCCGGGTGGCGTTGGAGCGGATCTCGACTCCCTACGGCTTGCGGGCTCGAGTCTCGGTTGCCGGTAAGGGATATTACCCTGGTGAAGCCACTCCAAGGATTTATGCGAACTCGTATGACGGCGAGACCGTCCGGTGGCTCGAGCATGCGTCCCGAGCGCTTGTCGAGCGCGTGATCTCAAGTGACGACCTGGATGACAAGACCTGGGGAACGGTGACCGGCCACCTGGGAAGGGCAGGTGCATCGACCATTCTCTGGGAACTGCTGTCCGAAGATCCCTTCTCACGGGCTCTGGAGAGCGCTCACCTGGAATACCAGGGGGCGATCGCGGTCGCGGGCGAATTGTGTCACATCATCTATCAGGAGGAGATACATCCGGTCTCCCAAAGCCGGCGCCTGCAGCAGTGGTACATAAGCGCGGCGGACTTCCTGCCCAGGCGACAGGAGTCTCTCTCGGACCGGGATGGCCGGATCGGAGTGCTGACACTCACACTGTCCGGCATAAGGTCCTCCGAAAGGCTCAGCCCGGACACCTTTGAGCTCGACGTCCCTGACGGGTATTCCACGGCTGTCTACCAGGCGGTGGAGAAGAAATCAGAGGGCATGACCGTCGGAGCCGCTGCGCCCGCATGGTCGGCGGTCGATTCCACCGGTAAGAAATTCGGTCTTTCCGATTTCAAAGGAAGGGTCGCGGTGCTCGATTTCTGGGCGGAATGGTGCGGTCCCTGCAAGATGATGGATGGACCTCTTGACGAACTCGCCGGCGAGAATTCCGGCAAGCTGACCGTGGCGAAACTCAACGTCGACGAGAACCCAACGACAATGAGTTCCTACAGCGTCATGAG
>JBGUED010000591.1:0-1489 GCA_041821525.1 Candidatus Aminicenantaceae bacterium
GACTGCTCATGCACCATGTTTTGGTGGTCTTTCACAGAAAATCCCATTCCCCAAAAACGGGTGGCATCCTCGATCTCGGGGATGTCGTCGAGGAGGGCCTGGCGGTAGGCTCCGCCGGTTATGGGCCAGCGGCTCTGCAGGCTGTCTCGCCAGATCCTCCGTTCCACGCGATAGATCCGGTCGGCGTTCTCATGAAAGTCGTCGTAGCTCAGTTCCTGATTTACCCACAGGAAGATGATGAAACAGATCGAAAGCCCCATGGCCAGCCCGAAGACGTTGATAAAAGAGAAGAGCTTCCGTCCCCAGAGATTCCTGAAGGCGATCTTGAGATAGTTTTTGAGCATCACGGCCTTCCACGCGACGACTACCTTGAGGTATTCGGGGACTGATTTCAGGGTGCAGGCCCAGTACCAGCGGTTCGCCCGGCGCCTTCCCTCGGAATGACTGATCTCCGAATGGGTCTCCTGGAAATCCTCCACGATCGAGTGCTGGTTCCGATAGGCTGTCATGCGCCCCAGGAGCCAATGGGCGAGCCGCGGGCTTGGACTTCTCTGGCCAGCGCCAGCGGCTTTCTGACTAGTGCGGGGATCTTTTTGATCAGAGCCTGTTGTTCCCTTCTTCTCTGGCGACATGGCTCACCTCGCGGTTTCCAGTTCGGCTATGTTCTTCCTGAGCTGTTCATGCAGCGCTAGTGTATCCTGAAGGATCTCTCTCCCCTTTTTAGTGATGGTGTATATGGTCTTGCTGCGGCCTCCCTGGACCGGCACTGGATCGCTCTTCTTTGAGGTCACATACCCTTTCCGGAGAAGCACATCCAGCAGATTGTAGAGGGTTCCGTAGACGATCTCCTTCTGAGAAAGCTCGATGACCTTCTTCCGCAAAGGAGCCCCGGAGCTTTCCCCCTCCAGCATCATCAGCGCGCTGAGGATGATCTCTTCCTTGACCGCTAAGATGACCATTTGTCTGACCTCCCTTATATCATCGAATTGTTCGCACATATATATGTACGAATAACTCGAACAAAGGTTCCGGATTATTTATTTCTATTGCTGATATCACAGATGCAGACCCAGGAACCGTTGTCCTGGCGAGCAAAGATGGCCAACCATTTGATGTCATATTCGATGGGATCTCCACCATCTTTGGGAGATGCACTGCCGGCTTCCACTCCCCAGGCCATCCCCAGATCTCCGGAGGCACGGACATCCTGGACTGCCTGCTCAGCGACATCAATCTTGTATTGTTCCAACTCCTGCTTGTAGGCGTCCAGGATGTCTTCTCTTCCCAACACAAGAGCAGGCGTGCCGTGGCTGATAGAGACTGCATCCTCGGTGAGGAAGGCAGCAAGCTTTTCAAAGTCTCTTGCATCTTCAGCGATATCCCAGTCATCGAGAAGGCTTCTGATCGCGGCCACATCGGCCTCGGCATCCGCCGATTCCGAGCCGGATATCACTCCGCCCTGAAACGCCGCCTTGTCTGAGGTAGAGAC
>JBGUED010000592.1:0-1486 GCA_041821525.1 Candidatus Aminicenantaceae bacterium
CTGTCTTTTCCGAGTTGAATAAAAGCCGCTCCGCCCCACTCCCGTTTTCAGATATCTGCATGAACCAGGATTTGTATTCGAGTTCAGAAGTGTAGGAATTGGGATTTGTCCTGATTATGCTGAAGCCCGCGACGAGCAGCTTCCCCTCTTCGATCAGCAGCGCGGCCGTTGGGTTCTCCTCCTGGAGACCACTGTAGGCCTTGGCCCACTGGGCCTGAAGATAGGAGACTCCGAATATAGTGCAGAATAGCAGGGAGACGATAAAGGGCTTTCTCATTTTGGACTCCTTAAGCCCCTATTTTTATCAGATTCTTTAGAAAAATGCACGAGTTTGCTTAATCTTCTACTCCCTCAGTTTCATCCGGAGCCGGAAATAGGGAATCAGGGCCAGGATTATCAGGAAGAGGGCGTAGAAGTAGACCGGATTGAATCCTTTTTCGACACCGTGTGCTAAATAGATGACAGTGCGCTGGGCGTGGATAAAGATGAGCTGCACAAAGATAAACATGAGAAATACAGCCTCCTGGATAAGCGGGCCCTTGAATCTCGATTCCGCTCTACGCCGGGCGATCTTTTGTGAAGCCCAGACACACGCCGTGAACAATCCTGTCTGCAGGGCGGGGGACAAAAAGAAAAGCAGGGACCTCTGCCCCATCAGCCGGGGTCGGCCGAGGAGGTCGATCACTCGGGGCACGGCCGATGGCAGGTGGGGATAGGCCACGATCGACATCACCCAGGAGGTCACCAGCAGGATGCAGTTGAACACCAACAGGAGGCTGACCGCCTTCTCCTGCAGGAGGGTTTCGAAGGCTTTTCGCGGCATCAGAAGACGAATCCGGCGATACCACGCCTATTTGATCACCGGGAAGTCGAGGGCATTGAGCATCCGGTTGATTCCGGGGATGTCCCTCTCTCTGAGCTCTGCCGCGGTCTGCAGGAGCGGCTCGACCACGCCCTTTAAATTATTGAAATGATCGATCTGAGTCTGGGTGGGAGCCCCCTGATAGCGGCTCACTGAGCCCCTGAGCCGGGACAACTGTTCCGGCAGAGTGCCGCCACGCAGCGCCACGGACACGGGCCGGCGGTATCCGGTCCGGCCCTCCACGCTGTAGGAGTACGCCTCGCGGATGTCTGTCACCTTTTCCTTCATCTCCTTGAGTTTTTCGCTCAAGGCGCGGTCAGTGATCTTAGCCGTCTTGAGCCGGCTTTCCACATCCTTGAGTTGTGTGTCCAGGCCGTCCATATCCCGGATCAGGCTGGTTCCACGCTGGTTGAGGGCACTGATCTCTGCCACAAATTTCCGGTTGAGCTGTCGGTCCGCCAGAGTGAAGGCGTGCTGCGGATCGGCCTTGACAGTGAGGGCCTTCTCAAACCGTGTCTCACCCAGCTCCAGGACTACCATGTACTCCCCCGGGTAACAGTAGGCTCCCCCGAACGACCTCCGGAACCGGCCGCCCGACGGCGCAGGCGGCGCCTGGGCTTCGCC
>JBGUED010000593.1:0-1481 GCA_041821525.1 Candidatus Aminicenantaceae bacterium
GATTCAGGCTGGGTCCGCTGGCTTCTGGAGCAGTTCGAGTTCGACTTCAAGGTCGTGTACGCACCAGAGCTGGACGCCGGAGATCTCAAACAGAGCTTCGATGTCCTCATCTTTGTGCGCAGGGGGATACCCGCGGCTCGACCCGGCACTCCCAGCCGGTCCTCAAGCTACGGCGGTGCCGATCCTGAAACCGTACCGGAGGAATACAGACACATGCTGGGCAGCGTCACAGCCGACAAGACCATCCCCCACTTGAAAAGCTTTATGGAACAGGGAGGGGCCGTGCTCACCATCGGGAGTTCCACCAGTCTTGCCACTCATCTGGGCCTGCCGATGGCCAGCGCTCTGATGGAAAAAGACGATGACGGCAAAGAAAAAGTTCTGCCCGCGACAAAATACTTCGTTCCCGGCTCTGTCCTGCGAGCCCATGTCGACAACACACACCCCCTGGCTCACGGTATGCCGGAGGAGGTGGATGTTTTCTTCAACCGCAGCCCGGTTTTCCGCTCTTTGGTCGAAGACCCGAGCAAGGCAGTCCGACCGATCGCCTGGTTCGATAGCGACGCAGCTCCCCTTCGGAGCGGTTTTGCCCATGGTCAACAGTACCTGAAGGGGGGGCAGGTGGTGTTGGAGGCACGGGTTGGACGCGGCAAGTTGTTCCTGTTCAGCCCTGAGATCACCTTCCGCGCCCAGCCCCACGGGACATTCAAGTTCCTGTTCAACGGCATCTACTACGGTGCGGCCGGAACAGAGTAAGGCGTGCTCCCGCTCTTGGATAGCTTCGGCACAGAGCATAGGACCGGTACAGGAAAAACAGCATGAAGTGGTGGTTCAGGCGGCCTCTCTACCTGCAGATTTTCATCTGTATTGTCCTGGGGATCATTCTGGGCCTGATGCTCGGCCCCAAGGCGGCCGCCATCAAACCGCTCGGGGACATCTTCATACGCCTTCTCAAGATGCTCATCGTTCCCCTGACATTTTTCACCCTGATCAGCGGCATGACCAAGCTGGAAGATCTGCGTTCCTTTCGCTCGCTGGGCGGCATGATCATCCTTTACTACGGCCTGACTTCACTGATCGCTGCGGCCCTGGGAACCATCACGGCCCTGGTCGTCAAACCCGGCCAGGGCGCCGCCGGCCTCCTGGCCCTGGGAGGGGAAATACAGGTCCAGGCCACAGACTTCAATCTCATCGATAACCTGGTCTCCTGGTTCCCGGACAATCCCATCAAGGCGATGACAGAGGGGCATATGCTCCAGATCATCGTGTTCGCCATCATCGTGGGATTAGGCCTGTTGGCCATGGGTGGGAAAGCCCGCAGCCTCGTCAAATTCTTCAACGATGGGGCCGAGCTCATGATTACCATCACCGAATTCGTCATGAAAACGGCTCCCTACGGCATCCTGGCCCTGGTGGCCTGCATGGTGTCGTCGATGGGCGTGGAGATGTTGGCCGCGGTGGTTCGGTTCGTCGTGACCGAC
>JBGUED010000594.1:0-1458 GCA_041821525.1 Candidatus Aminicenantaceae bacterium
GGTTTACCTGCGCCGGGTGGATGGCAATTCAGCTTTTGTGAATCAGAAAGCTCTCGATCTTGCCGGCATCACCAATGACACCCCGAATCCTTTCGGTGGAGTGATTCACCGAAAAAGCAACGGGGAAGCCTCAGGCGTTCTCATCAACAAGGCCATGAACCTGGTCAAAGATAAATTCCCAGAGGAAACAGAGGCTGCCTACAGCGACAAACTGCTCAAAGCGGTGGACAGCTGCCTTGCCGTGGGACTTACCGGATGGCATGAGGCCGGAGTAAGTCCCTGGGAAATTGGGATTTACAAAGACCTGATCGACGAAGGCAGGCTTCACATGCGAGCCTATGCCATGCTGGGGGCACAAGAGGCGGCACTCCTAGAGGGCAGCGCTGAGGAGATCGCCGAATACTTCAAGGAGCAGCGGATCGAAAGCTATGGCAACACCATGCTCTCGGTCCGGAGCATCAAGCTCTTCTTTGACGGCGCGCTCGGTTCCCGCGGCGCGGCTTTCTACGAGCCCTATGCGGACGATCCCGAGAACCGAGGCCTGTTGAGGGTCACTCCCGAATACATCACCAGGATCTCGCAGGCCGCATTGTTGGCCGACATGGGAGTCAATACGCACTGCATCGGGATCCGCGGGAACCGGCTGTGTCTCGATTCCTACGAGAAGGCTTTCGAGGCTTTTCCCAAGCCGGACCACCGTTTCCGGATCGAACATTCCCAGTTTGTTCGTGACGAGGACATAGCAAAGTTTGCGAAGCTGGGCGTGGTCCCGGCCATGCAGCCTACCCACTGCACCTCGGATATGCGCATGGTCCCCGCTCGAGTGGGCATGGAGCGTGCCCGAGGCGGGTATGCATGGCGTTCCTTCCTGGATGCGGGGATGGTCATTCCCTGCGGCTCGGACTTCCCGGTCGAGTCGAACAATCCCATGCTGGGGATCTACGCCGCAGTCACACGCCAGGATGCAGAAGGGGATCCAGAGGGAGGCTGGTTCCCTGAACAGCGGATGACCATCGAGGAAGCCATCAAGGGCTTCACGATCTGGGCGGCTTACGGGGCCTTCCAGGAAGACCTGCTCGGTTCCATCGAGGTCGGCAAGCTGGCGGATTTCACAGTCCTCGACAAAGACATCCTGACCATCCCTCCCTCTGAGATATTGAATACCCAGGCCCTTTATACGATCGTGGGCGGCCAGGTGCGCTATAAGAGGGATTGATCCGGCATCACCAGGGATATTATGGAGATCGGAAAGACGCTCTACGTGACCGGCCGAGAGGACTGGCGCGACTGGTTGGCCCGAAACCACGCATCCGAGGAAGAGGTCTGGCTGATCTACTATCGCAAATCGACGGGCAAACCCCGAATCCCATACAACGATGCCGTGGAGGAAGCCCTCTGCTTCGGCTGGATCGACAGCCAGCAGAAGGGAATGGACGTGGAACGATTCGCCCAGAGGTT
>JBGUED010000595.1:0-1452 GCA_041821525.1 Candidatus Aminicenantaceae bacterium
CTCCGAGCGATCGGAGGAAAGTGCCACAGAAAACAAACCGCTCCGTGAAGCCAGATTTTGGTTATTCACGTGAGTAAGGGTGAAAAGGTGAGGTAAGAGCTCACCGCCCTGCCGGTGACGGCAGGGGCAGGGTAAACCCCATCCGGAGCAAGACCAAATCGGCCCCGTTATGAGGCGGCCCGCCTCGGGGCGGGTAGGTCGCTTGATCTCTCTTCTGGAGAGACAGATAAATAACCGCCCTCGCCGTTTCGGCGGGAACAAAATTCGGCTTATGTCCTGCTCCAGCCGTTCATACCGCGACTTTTATATCATTAAGAGGAGTGCAGCGACGAAGCAAACTCACAAGATTGCTTCATACCATTCGCAATGACTGGAGGTTGCTTCACTTTGTTCGCAATGGCATGAGATTGCTTTGGCCTCTTGGGGGGCCTCACACTGACGCTGAGGAGATATCAGAAGATTGGGAGTGAGGCCACGGCCTGTTTTATGATAAGGAGGACATTGCCAGGAAAAAGGCCCATCTGGAGCACGCCGTACAAACAGAGAAACAGGACCAGAAAAAGCGCCGGGTTGTAGGCGTCGATCTCGATATCGTGAGAGGCGGGGTGCATGTACATGTAGACCACGATCCGCAGGTAGTAGTAGACCGAGATCAGGCTGGCCAAGACTCCTATGATCACGAGCCAGATAAAACCTCCGTGTACAGCGGAAGCAAAGATATAGAATTTGGCCAAGAATCCGCCGGTGGGAGGGAATCCGGCCAATGAGAACAGGAAGACCGACAGGGTGGCGCCGATCCAGGGATAGCGGAAGCCGATACCCTTGAAATCCTCCAGGTCGAGGTATTCTGTGTCTTTTTTACTCAGAGCGATCACGGCAGTGAAGGCTCCGATATTCATGAAAAGATACACAAAGAGGTAGAAAACCAGGCCGGAGTTGTCCTCAGCCAGCAGCGCCACCAGCAGATACCCGGCATGGGCGATGCTGGAATAGGCCAGGATCCGTTTTACGTTGCGCTGACGCAGGGCCAGCAGATTTCCCGCCACCATGGTCAGGACCGCGATGACCCACAGGGCCGAGGATACGACCTGGGAGTTCAGGGATTCGGCCCAGTAGAGCTGGAAGAGGCGGATCAGCACTGCGAATCCCACGACCTTGGGCCCGACCGAAAAGAAGGCCGTAATCGGTGTGGGGGAGCCTTCGTATACATCCGGCGTCCACATGTGGAATGGTACCCAGGCGATCTTGAATCCGAAACCGATGATCACGAAGCCCAGACCTGCCAGGGCCATGAGGCTGAGGCTGGTGTCGGTCCGGAAGAAATTGACAATGGAAGGGATGTCCAGGGAATGGGCGGCTCCGTAGAGAAAGGCCAGACCGAATACCAGGAAGGCGGATGCAAAACTGCCCAGCAGAAAATATTTTACCGCCGCTTCCGTGGAGCGCACATCC
>JBGUED010000596.1:0-1397 GCA_041821525.1 Candidatus Aminicenantaceae bacterium
GCAGAGCGGAGGATTCACGGTGATCGCCCACCCCTATTCCAAGGTCCGCTGGTCCTGGGGGCAACACGCCGGATACAGGGGCATCGAGATCCTGTCCGGGGACACCATGCTGCGTATGAATTGGGCGCGCGCGATCCCATCCCTGCCGCTCTGGCTGGTCGCTCCGCATATCCCCATGCTGAGGCTCCTGACATATCCCGAACAAAATCTCCGTCGCTGGGACGAGCTCTGCCAGGATCACACTGTCTACGCGTTCTACAGCTGTGACGCCCACCTGCTCTACGGGCCGCTGTTATCCCTGCTGCACCTCCATGTGCTGCTGCACCGGGCGCTCCCAGAGGAATACTCTGAGGCCCGCACAGTGATCACTGAGGCCTTGCGGGATGGGCACTTCTACAACTCTGTGGCTGCCGCGGCCCCGGGCCATGGTTTCCGCTTCTGGGGCGAAAGCGGACAGAGGCACATCGCCATGGGCAGCACTGCCGTTTTTTCGCCCGGCACGCTCCTGCACATCCAGATGCCGGAGGGTGTGGACTCGGAGTGGCGCCTCTTCCATGACGGCAAAACCGTCCTGACTTCCGAGCAAACAACTCAGACATACCTGCCCCTGCAGGCAGGTGTTTACCGTGTCGAGGTCTATCTGAGAGAAAGGTCCTCTCTGGACAAGGACTGCCCCTGGATTCTGTCCAATCCCATCTTTTTCAGGAAAAAATGAAATGAACAGCATCGATGTTTCCCGCCTGTCGAAAATCATTCAGGATTTTCCCAAGCAGACCGTCTTGGTCCTGGGCGACCTGATGCTCGATCGCTACCTCTGGGGTCACGTGAGCCGCATTTCACCCGAAGCGCCCGTTCCTGTGGTGGCGGTTAAGAAAGAGACCTCCTGTCTGGGAGGAGCCGGCAACGTGAGCCGCAACCTGCAAAGCCTGGGCGCATCCGTTCTCCTGGTCGGGCTGGTGGGAGATGATGCCGCCGGCCTCTGGATCAAAGAGAACGCCCCGGCCGCACGAGGGATCTTCACGGATCAGGACAAGCCCACCACCATCAAGACCCGGGTCATCGCCCACCATCAGCAGGTCGTACGGGTGGACCAGGAGGAAATCGAACCACTTTCCGTAGACGTCCGAGAGGAAATCCTTTCCTTGATTCGGGACGAGGCATACGATGGCCTCCTCGTGTCGGACTACAACAAGGGGATGGTGAGCCAGGACCTGATGCAGAAGGCCCTGGGGGTGACTCATGAACGCGGGATCCCCGTGTTCGTCGACCCCAAGGTCGAGAATTTTTCCTATTACTCCCCAGTGACGCTCATCACTCCGAACCACTTCGAGGCAGAGGCGATCGTGAATTATCCCTGTCACACCGACCCGGGGGTGGAGATGGCCGGAAGTGACATC
>JBGUED010000597.1:0-1396 GCA_041821525.1 Candidatus Aminicenantaceae bacterium
GCGCTTCCATCACATCCGGATCCGACACCCTCTGAGTGAGGCTGTGCGGCCGGAACTTCGGCCCGGGCTGGACATCGGTCCCCGGCCCCGGGGAGGGAACGGCAATACCGTCAACCAGACCACAGGCGGATACAACCAGACATCCGGCGCTTCCTTCCGCATCATAGCCGATCTCTCGAACTGGGACCTTTCACTGGGGACCAATTCGCCGGGGCAGTCCGGCGATCCCAAGTCTCCACATTACCAGGATCTGTTCGAGCTCTGGGTTCAGGACAGGTATTTTCCGGTCTTTTTCACCCGCCGCAAGATCGAGACCGTGGCAGAGGCCATAACCATCCTGGATCCGGAAAAATCGGCGGCGGGAAAATGAGACACCCCGATATTGCGAGCCCAGTGGTGATCGAGTGCGCCGATTGTATAACGCAAGTGGTTGTCGCCTCAAGTACAGCCAGGAAATCTCCGTTACGCTTGTCAAATAATTGACAACTCTATAAGATAAAATCGATGTCAGCATCTGAGACTGCTCCCAAGAAGCCTCCGGAATCTCTCACAACGAGATACCGGAAGTTGCTCTGGGGCATCCGTCAGGATCAGGCCAAGCTGCTCAGGCTGGTAGAGATAACGTCTGCCCGAGTACAGAATGCGCTGGAGCTCTCCAAGGAAAAAGCCCAAGGCTTGGGAAAGCACACGGAGAGCCCCACAGCCGCCAGACTCAAAAAAGAAGCCCATTGTCTGCGGCGGGAACTGAAGATCCTGCAGCAGCTGACCGTAGACCTGGAATCCTGTCATCACACTTGGCTGACCCTGCAGAAGCCGAAGGTAGACCCATCTGAAACCGCACAAAAGCAGGCCAAGGGCGGCAGCACCATCCTAGTCATCGACGACGACCGGATCACAGCCAAATCCATCGAGCACTTCCTGCGCCAGAAACACTACACCGTCATGGCCATTCGCAACGCCGAGGAGGGACTCGAGAAAGCATTCACGCTCATGCCCGATCTCATCCTGCTGGATATCATGATGCCGGGGATGAACGGCTACCAGTTCCTGGAGCTCATAAAACAGGATGAAAGAACCGAAAAGATCCCCGTCATCATCCTGAGCTCCCTGTCACGCGAATCAGACATTCTGGAGGGCCTGGAAAAGGGGGCGGTCGACTTTATCGTGAAGCCGTATTCTCCTCAGGTCCTGATATCCAAGGTGGCCAAGATCCTGTCTATCGAAACATGAGCATCCCCCTCATAATCGTCGGCTACAGCGTCGCATTTTTGCTGGCGTTCTCGCTGGCGCTGTTCCTCTTCATCATTCATCTCCGGATAATTCGCGGGGCTCATGAACGCAAACTGGACCAGATCTCGGAGAACTTGGAGACGGACACCCTGATGGCCATGAGTGC
>JBGUED010000598.1:0-1375 GCA_041821525.1 Candidatus Aminicenantaceae bacterium
ACATTGCTGACCTTGATGCCCCAGGCATCGGTCTGCTTGTCCAGTATGCTCTGAATATCGACGTTAAGCTTGTCGCGTTCGGCGAGCATTTCATCAAGCTCATGCTGCCCCAGCACTGACCGCAGGGTTGTCTGTGCCAGCTGACTGGTGGCGACGTAGAAGTTCTCGACCTGGATAATCGCTTTTTCTGAATCAACGACGCGGAAGTAAACCACGGCATTGACCTTGACCGATACGTTGTCCTTGGTGATAACATCCTGAGGTGGGATGTCCATAACCACAATACGCAGACTGACTCTGACTATCCGGTCGATCGGAGGGAACACAAAGATCAAGCCTGGCCCTTTGGGTTTGGCCAGCACACGTCCGAGTCGGAAGATCACGCCTCTTTCATATTCTCTCAAGATTTTTATCGCATTCAGGAGATACAGAACAATCAAAACGGCGACGATGATGAAATAGGTTATCATTTTTTTCTCCTCATTAGGGGTAGTTCAGATTTTTTTGACCTTTATGCTTAGATTGGAGCGAACCTCCACGACCTCGACCTTCGCCCCCTTTTCGATTTCTTCCTCGGCTTCAGCATTCCAGAGCTCGCCGTGGACGAACACCTTACCTTCCGGGGCCAGTACCGTCCTGGCTTCCCCGATCCTGCCGACCAGGCCTTCCCTGCCGGTCACCGCTCGCTGAGCGTGGGCACGCACTGCCAGCACAACCAGGAAGATGAAGATCAGAGAGATGCCGAGCGCGAGCGGAATGATGAGCTTAAGGCTGGGCTTCAGTTCCGGGATGGGAGCGTCGATGAGCATAATAGAACCAATGACCATGGCGACAACACCTCCTATAGACAGGATACCGTAGCTCTGGATCTTGATGTCCAGGATGAACAATCCGATTGCCAGCAGGATCAGGATCAGCCCCACATAGTTGATAGGCAGGATCTGGAAGGCGAATATAGCCAGCAGAATGGATATGCCGCCCAGGACACCCGGGAGGATGGCCCCGGGATTGGAGAACTCAAAATACAGGCCCAGGAGTCCCAGCATGAGCAGGAGATAGGCTAAGTTGGGGTTCGCGATGGTGAGCAGAAACTTCTGCCGCGGGGACAGGGGCAGGTCGATGATCTCTTTGCCCTCCAGGTCCAGGAGGTGTTCGCTGCCGTCGAAGCGGAAGATGGTCCTCCCATGGAAGTGGGCGATGATCTCCTGGGTGTTTGCGGCGATGAGGTCGATCAGGTTGCCCTCCAGAGCTTCTCCTTCGGTGTAGGCAGCCCCCTTGCGTACCGCGGCCTCGGCCAGCTCGGGGTTGCGCCCCCGTTTCTCTACGATGCTTTTTATGTAGGCGGCCGCGTCGTTCATCACTTTGTTTTCCATGG
>JBGUED010000599.1:0-1356 GCA_041821525.1 Candidatus Aminicenantaceae bacterium
GTCGCTGCCGGATGCCATCGCCAAGATCCTGGAGCGGCACTTCGGGGAGGCCAAAAATAATTCCAAAGACCTCTACCAGGTCATCTGTAAGGCCTGCGGCGCCTCGTTGCCGGATGAGAAGTGCCCCACCTGTCCCAACTGCGGCTGGAATAGGTGCAGCGGGTCGTAGCGGAGAGGAAAATGATCGAGTTGGATGCGTTATGGAAGACGGGGAAGGACTTTCTGGGGACACGGTATCCCATCATCGCGGGCGCCATGACCTGGATCTCGGACAGCCACTTCACGGCCGCGGTATCCGAGGCCGGGGCCTTCGGGTCGCTGGCGGCCGGGAACATGCCGCCCGAGCTGCTGCACGAGGAAATCCAAAGAGTCAGGCAGGCCACGGACAAGCCCTTTGCCGTGAACCTCATCACCATCGCCCCTAACTACAAGGAGCATCTCCGCGTCGCTGTGGAGGACAAGGTCCCGTTCATTGTTTTCGCCGGCAGCTTCCCGCGCCGCCCCGAAATCCGGGCCGCCAAAGAGAGTGGAGCCCGGGTGATGGCCTTCGCCTCCACCGAGTCCATCGCCCGCCACCTCATCGATAACGGGGTGGACGCCCTCATCCTGGAGGGGAGCGAGGCCGGGGGCCATGTGGGTCATGTGTCCCTCGGGATCCTGCTGCAGCAGGTGCTGTTCCGGGTCCAGGACGTGCCCATCTTCACAGCCGGCGGCATCGCCACAGGCGCCTACATCGCCCACCTGCTGCTCATGGGAGCGGCTGGGGTTCAGCTGGGCACGTATTTTGTGTGCACAGAGGAATGTCGGACTCATCCGCGTTTCAAGGAGGCCTTTATCCGGGCACGCGCCCGGGACGCGGTCTCCACCCCCCAGATCAGCTCGGACCTCAAGGTCGTGGCCGTGCGCGCTCTGCGAAACAAAGGGTTGGACGAGTTCAACCAGCTGCAGATGGAGCTTATAGAGAAGAGAAAAGCCAAAGAGATCTCACATGCAGAGGCCCAGTACGAGGTGGAAAAATTCTGGGTGGGGGCCCTGCGCCTGGCTGTTCAGGAGGGGGATACCGAGCGCGGATCGGTCATGGCCGGTCAGAGCATCGGGCTGGTGGACAGCATCCGTCCCCTCAGGGAAGCTCTGGATGTCCTGGTTCGGGATACACGCGACCAGCTGGCCTGTGTGGAAAAACGGATGAAATCGCTTGAGAGGGAGTGAGCGTCGGTCGAAGAGAACGGGATTGTCAGTCCCGCACCAGCGCGATGAGCCGATCCAGCTCAGCCTGCTCTTTTTCCGAGAGGACGTGAGAATACTTTTCCTTGTACTTGCTCAGGTTCATGTAGGCATGCGGCTTGTCGCCTGGGG
>JBGUED010000600.1:0-1272 GCA_041821525.1 Candidatus Aminicenantaceae bacterium
CCCGCATCTGTGTGTCTTCAAAAGAGTGGGGGGGATCCCATCCTGTGATCTCAGTCTTCCAGCGGACCGAAAATCCGGACAGCTTCAGCACATAGTCGATCTGCAGGCCCAGACTTAAAGAAAGCGGAGTCGGCGTCAGGTGGTGAAAATGGAGCCAGGCCGGTGTGATCCTGCCCAGGTTTTCCACCTGGCAGAAAAAGTGGAATACATCTTCCACGGATGCAGGGACGCGGATTTTACGATAGAGGCGGTGTGTTTTTGCAGGCATTTCCTGCTATAATACGCTCTTTTTTCTCATGAGTGAAGCGGCCGGTCCTCCAATGCTCGAAATCCGGGGCTTCAACCGGTACGGTGTGCTGAAACCCGATGTCCTCAAATGAAGAGGATCAGTCCTTCTTCATCCCCTCCAGCATTTCCTTGAGGCGCTGTCCCGAGGGCATCTGAAAATCCGGATTGATTACCGTCAGTTCCTGCCAGACCTGGGTTGCCTCTTCGGCCCGGCCCAGATCCTGCATGAGCACGACACCCTTGTTGAAGCGAGACTGCTGGTGGCGGGGATCGGCGGCCATGGCCTTCTCAAAGCTGTTGAGGGCCTCCTGAGGCTGCCCATTGCGCCGGTACATGACTCCCATGTCCGTCAAGACATTGGGATTGTCTGGATCCATCTCGAGGTACTTGAGGTAGGAGCGGATGGCGCCCTGGCTGTTTCCCGAGTCGAAATAGAGATTCCCCAGCTCGAGCCAGGCATTCTGGTTTTTGGGATCCGCGGACACCATTTTTTCAAGAGACAGGATCCTCTGGGACTGCTGGGGCGTCATGGTGGGAGCAGTGGGCTGCGGGGCGCTCATCTGAGCAGGAGCCGCCATGCCGCTTGGCCCGGATTTGTAGGTGCTGTAGATGATCCCACCCAGGAATCCCACGATCAGGCAAACCAGTGCAATGGTCATAGCTGTGTTCTGTTTGATGTATTGGACCTCAACTTTTTCCTGTTTTTTCATGTTTTCCTCTTTCCGGGCCCAGATTTGAGGCCCGAGCTTGTTTATTCAGAATCCAGTCGGCGGAGCTTGAGGCTGCGGAACCAGACCGAGTCGGTGTGATCCTGCAGCACGATGTGCCCCTTGCGTTTATCAGCAAAGCCGGGGATGCCGTGATATTTGCTGCGAGCCAGGTGCGCGTCCATTTCCGGGGTTGCCAGGTCGAATTCCAGGACCCTGACTCCGTTCAGCCAGTGCTCGCCATGTCCGCCCTGAAAGACGATGCGCGAGCGGTTGT
>JBGUED010000601.1:0-1267 GCA_041821525.1 Candidatus Aminicenantaceae bacterium
AGAGAATCCTCCTCTTGTCAAAGCCGCGTCCTTGTTCAGCACATTAGTGACACTTGGTATTTTGGGTATTCAGCGCCCTTCAATCCGCTCCTTTGCCTGGGTGAGGAACGGGGCAGGTAATTCCGAAGACTCAGGCAGCTTGGAGACCAGGATGAAGGTCTGCACGTTCTGGGCCTGAAAAAAGCTTTCTCGGGGGCCTTCCAGGAGGATGAGGCCCTCTCCCGGGCCCTCCTTCAGTGAATACGCCGGATCCGCGGTAAAATATTTCTCCGCCCTCAGAAAGGCGGCCCGGGCCTTTTCCGCAGCCTCATACGCAAAGATGAAGAGGCTCCCGCCGTCCGCATAATCACCCCTGACACCTTGCTCGAGAGAGAAGATGTCTTCCTGGGCGAAACTGTGGCTGTTGAAGAGAGCCAGCGGTCCTTTGAAGTACTTCACGCTGCCCAGCTTTCGGTCCTTTTCAGGCAGCAGGCGCACCAGGTCTGGCACCTGACCGGTCTCCGGCATGCGGAAGGCCAGTGCGCGGGCCAGGTCCCGGAGCCCCTGGATCGTGTTGCCCTCTTCATCAAACCCGGTGAGCGTAACCAGGTAGGGCCCCTTCCAAAGGTTCAGGTAATAGTCTTCCAACTGGGCCTCGGCACCAGGAAAGTCCAGGGCCTGCCCATCGGAGCTGCGCTTGAACGTGAAGATGCCGAAGGCGCTCTCCGGATCCGTCATCCGATAGATCTCGAGCGAGATAGCCCCACCCTGATCCGTTCGGTAATCCTGGACAACAACCTCCTCGAATCCGAACTCGTGGTAGATCTCGGCGCCGCCATTTATGTATGTGAACAGGTCATCCCCTGTATAGGCCTGCGCCGCCCCATGCCTGACCCACCCACCCATGTCTTCCGGCACCAGGGCCATCAGACCCTCTGCCTCCGGGACCGTGTCAGCACAGCTCCACAGGATTCCGAAGACCAGGATCAGCCATTGTGGTCTCGTGGACCTGAGGAATTTTCGCATGTCGCCGTTATTGTAAAACGTTCTCTCTTCCGAAAGCAATATGCATCAGCCGCTATTCATAGCGCAGGGCCCTGATTGGATCCGAACTGGCAGCCCGAATGGAATGGAAGCTGACTGTTAACAGCGCGATAAGGGCGGCCGCTGCCATGGACAGGAGGAAGACATCCACGCCCAGGTCGATCCGGTAGACAAAGTCCTGCAGCCAGCGGCGCATCAGGAAGTAGGCGGCAGGCCACGCGATCACGTTGGCCAGCGCGATCCA
>JBGUED010000602.1:0-1262 GCA_041821525.1 Candidatus Aminicenantaceae bacterium
GCCCACAAGCCGGGGGCAGAGGTCCCGGAACAGCCCGGCCTCTTCGGCGCGTGCGTGGTCTGCGGGATCGTCCAGTTTGTATCCCAGCAGCTCCCGGCACTGGAGCGTTCCATGAGCGTCCGTGAACCGATCGATGAATTCCCGCATGAGCGCATAGGTGCGGTCTCGCGCAGCGGCATCCTCGGGCTGGGTCCGCCCGTGTTTGAGGCCAATGACCATGAAGGCCCCGGTCACGGCTCCGCAGGTCTCTCCCCTTTGTGCCATGCCCCCTCCGAAAGGCTGGGAGATTTTCAAGGAGGTATTGCGGTCCAGCCCCAGCTCCTCGCTGAAGGCCGCCAGCACAGCCTGGGAACAGCTGAAGCCTCTGTCGAATTCATTAATGGCCTGATCAGTACGCCGGCTCATTAGACATTTCTCCTTTTTTTAAAAAAAACAGGCGTATTGTACAGGAAAACGGGGAACAACGCGAGGGGAGTGCCGGCCCTATGCGCTGTCGCCTTCCGGTCCTGGATGCTGGTGACTTTCCAGCATCTCATGGGCCGTCTTGAGCGTCGCGGGGGTGATGTGGCTGCCGGCCAGGAGACGAGCGATCTCCTCGGTACGTTCCTCGTTGGTCAGCTTGTGTACAACCGTGAATGTCCGGTTATTGGACACCTTCTTTTCGATCCGGAAATGGTGCGTGGCATAGGAGGCGATCTGGGGAAGATGTGTGATACAGATGACCTGATGGCTGCGGGACAGAGACCGCAGCTTCCGGGCCACGAACTCCGCGGTCCGTCCGCCGATTCCGGAGTCGATCTCGTCGAAAATCAACGTACGGCCTCCCTGCGAGTCCCGGCCTACGGACTTGAGGGCGAGCATGAAACGAGAGAGTTCTCCACCGGATGCGATCTTGCGTAGGCGCTTGATGTCTTCGCCGGGGTTGGGGCTGAGCAGGAATTCCACGTCTTCGGTCCCGGAATCATGCAGGCGGTCCAGCCGCTCCGGATCGGGGGTACGGGGTCGGAGATCGATCTTGAACCGGGCCTTTTTCATGCCCAACTGAGATATCTCCCTTTCGATCTCTTTCTCCAGCTTCCGGGAGGCCAGGGTCCGCTCAGTCCGCAGGGAACCGGACAGCCGGCTGTATTCCTGGAGCCGGCCCTCCAGCATCTCGTCCACCTCCTGCAGACGCTCTTCGCTCTGATCCAGCTCTGAGTATTCCTCCCGGCACTTGTCAAGGAACTCCAGAATCTCTTCCACGCTGGACCCGTACTTGCGTT
>JBGUED010000603.1:0-1245 GCA_041821525.1 Candidatus Aminicenantaceae bacterium
GCCCACGGCGTAGACGTCGCTGCGAGCATCCACGTTTCCGGGAGAGGTCAGGGCCTCGGGAGCCATGTAGAGCGGGGTGCCCGCGATGTTGCCTTCCCCCGTGAGGGCCGCGTCGTCGACGGCGCTGACGTCCTTGACCAGGCCGAAATCCAGGACCTTGACCACATCAAATTCGCAGCCCTGTTCGCAGAGCATCACATTCTCCGGCTTAATGTCGCGGTGGATGATGCCCAGAGAATGTGCCTCCCAGAGTGCTCCGCACACTCCGGCCAGGATATGGATCACTCTACCGGCGGGCATCACACCAGTCTGGTTTACGATCCTACGCAGGTTTGCTCCCCTCAACAACTCCATGGCGTAGTAGAAAATGCCTTCAGCGGTATGGCCATAATCGAAGATGGAGATGTTGTTGGGATGGCTCAACCTGCTGGAATGCTTGACCTCCTGTTCGAAGCGGACCAGGGTTTGATCCCCGGCAATATCCGGCCGCAGGAACTTGATGGCTGTGGGTCGCTTCAAAAGTGAATGCGTGGCTATATAGACCTCACCCATACCTCCGGTTCCGAGCAGCCTCTCGATCTTATACTGTCCCACATGGCGGGCATTGAAGTTCTGGCGCCTGAGCCCCAGATTTACGCGCGATGCCGTGGCAGCAATGGCGATGGAGCCGAGCAGCAGGACCTGGTTTTGCATGACCATGTTAACAAAGTGTTCCTCACCATAGGCCTGACCGGGAGAGATAAAACTGTTCCCGGCCTGGAGCTGGATGACGAATACACCCAAAGCCGCAGGGGAAGAAAGCAAGACGGTCCACCAGGCTTTGCTGGGGATGAGAATGGCACGAGCCAGGATGAACAACATGAGGAAGGGTACGACAACGGCAAAGCCCGGGAATAAAAAGTGATGCATCTGGGCATAGAGCAGCAGGCAGGGTAAGATGAGCACTTGCAAGAATAAAGCATCCGTTATGTTGAGAGAGGTCGGCCCCGCGCGCCGGACCCAGAGCAGGAAGGCCAGGATTGATGATGCAGCTGTCATGAAGAATAGCGCATCGTTGGGGAAGGTCGTGCAGAAGGTGACGATGGCCCGGCCCAGAGATTTGGCGGGGTCAGCGGCCAATGTAATAACGAAGCTGACACTCAGAAGACACAAAAGTATGGCCACAGTCGTCGTCAGGATGCGAAGGCGTCGCTGCAGAAAAGATCTCAGTTCTTCATCGAACCGGGAACTACCCAGGCTCATGCC
>JBGUED010000604.1:0-1188 GCA_041821525.1 Candidatus Aminicenantaceae bacterium
GCGCACAGCCTCTCTATCTTCAGGCCGGTCACATAGGCGACCATGTTTTCGATGTGACTGCCGATATCCCCCACACAGTTGGAGATGCCGGCGCGGGCCGGATCGGTCCTCCACAGCGACTGCTTCTGCCCGGTCTTCTCCAGCGGCGTGGCCAGCCATTCCTGGGGATATTCACCGTGCACAAAGCGGATCTCACCCAGGTCGCCGTTGGCGACCATGGCCCGCATATGCTTGACCATGGGATAGGCGGCATAGGCGTAGGTCACGCAGAACAGCAGGTCCTGGTCGCGCGCCAGTCGGTCCAGGTCGACGGCCTCACCGCTGCTGGTGGCGAGGGGCTTGTCACAGACCACGTGGATGCCCTGCTCCAGGGCGGCCTTGGCGATGGAATAATGGGAATCATTGGGTGTGACGATCACCACGAAATCGATCCCGGCCTCCCGTTGTCCCTCCGAGGCCATCATCTCCTCGTAGGTCCGGTAAAGCCGGTCCTCATCCAGGCCCAGCATGCGCCCGGTGGCCAGAGTGTTGTCGAACTCCTGCGAGAAACACCCGGCGACCAGCTCGGCATATCCGTCCATGGCGATGGCCTTGCGGTGGACGTCGCCGATGAAAGAGCCCTGTCCCCCGCCCACCATACCGTACCTCAACCGGGAAACTGCCTTCCCGGATTCCTGACCTTCGATCATAGCTTTTCCTCCACTCTTAAAAACCTCTCCATCTCAGTGCCGACATCTTTATACTGAAACTTGTCCTGCTTAACGTCGGCAGAGCTTACCTGGTACCTGCGTATCAGCGGAGAGACCTGCGCAGCCTGTCCACGGCGGCCTGGGCCTCCTTGGCCACGCTGTCATCAGCGAGAAAGCGTTCGGCCAGTGCAAGCGCCTCCTGGCAGGAAAACTGGGGGAGGATGCCCAGGATGGCCATTTTCTCCTCGGGACGCGTCACCAAAAGCAGCACAAACTCGAGCGAGGTCACTGCCGCTTCCGGGCGGCGGAACCGCTCCATCCCCACCATACGCACATAGGCCCGCACGGCCAGGACCTGAAGCGTGGGATTGGAGGATGCCTCCGCGATCTTGAAGACATCGTCCCTGGCCGTGGCCGTCGGCCACTCGATCAGAGCGCGGGCCGCGGCCTCCTGTACCTCCGTATTCGGATCCTCCAGGGCCCGGCGCAGAACACGCAG
>JBGUED010000605.1:0-1170 GCA_041821525.1 Candidatus Aminicenantaceae bacterium
AGGCTCTTTTGCTGCCATGGAAATAATCGGCCTCATACTGCTTCCAGGGATCGAATCCCTGCAGAGACATGATGTTGAGCGTGTTCTTTCCCTTAGGCGAGTAATCCGGATAGAGGTTGTCGTAGAGAGTAAGCCCGAATCCCCCATTGTCCACCCGGGCTTCCAGGTTGTCCTTATAATCGGCTTCCACATCGTAGCGGGGATAATGGAAGATCTCGGTGTCTTGGATCCCCACCTCGCCGACCAGATCTTTTTTGAGCCCCAGCCAGACCTGGAAACTGGAAAGGCTGGTGGTGAAGGTGTCCATGCGGGCCAGATACTTTTTTAGGGCTTCCGGCTCGTCCATCAGGGTATGGCAGGTGTCGTAGGCATTGGCGTTGGACACGATCACCCTGCCTGTATATTCTGTCCCGTCTGCCGTTTTCACCCCATAGGCGGCCTGGTCCTTGACCAGGATCTGCTCCACACGGGTCCTGAGCTTGACCTCTCCCCCGCGCTGTCGGATAAACTCCATCAGAGCGTCGCTTATTTTCTGGGAGCGGCCGATGGGATAGTATCCGCCTTCATTCATATAGCCTATGGTGGGCATGGCATAGTAGAGGCTTGCCAGTTGGGAGGGAGGCAGCCCGTAATATCCCCAGAGCGCAGAGACGATGGCCTGGAGTTTGGGATCCTTGATGTGTTCCGACATCATGGCTCCCCAGGTCCGATTGAAATTTTTGAACAATATGGGGAATTCCTGGGGAAAGCGGCTCATGTCCACCTGCCCGCCGGCCTGGGAATATCGGTCGAGATCAGCCGAGTAAGCCTGCATGTCCTGGATCAGCGCTGCGATATTTTGAGCCTCCGCCGGGAAATGTTTCTGCAGGGTCAGAACATAGACTGCAACGTCTTTGTTAGGGACACGGATATCGTGATCGGGAAAGATGGCCCGGTAAAGGGTTTTGTGAGGCACGAATTCCACATCCTCTATCTCCGGGAAGCCGGGGATCAGGTTGGCCACACCATTGCGCTCTCCCACTGTTGTGGAATGGAGCGAGACGTCGAACACGAATCCGCCGGGGCGCTTAAAGGTTGTGGCATAACCGCCGGGGATACGGTGCTGTTCCAGCACCAGGGGCTTGAATCCCTGTCGTGCAAAGGCGGCCGCACAACTCAGGCCGCCCAGGC
>JBGUED010000606.1:0-1103 GCA_041821525.1 Candidatus Aminicenantaceae bacterium
GCGCGGAGATGGACATATCCGATGTCGCCTGCGGCGTCTTCCTCGACCTTGAGCCGGCGGGTGTATTCCCAGTCGCTGTATCTGAGCCCTGAGTCGCTTCTGATGGGAATCACCACGACCCGGCGCTCCTTCCCGTCTTTGCCTGTTTTCAAGCTGATCAGGACCTGCTGTCCGGCCTGATTCCTGAGCAGGGCGTTGGGATGCCGGACCGACAGGGTCTCTTGCCCGTTTATACTGACGATCACATCTCCTTCCGAGATATCGAGATCCGGGTCGGCCAAGGGGGACAGCTCATTGGGATAGTCTGGATCGGATAAATAGATGTAGTCTATCCGGAATCCGCCTGCGGCTTCATCACGCTCCAGCCGGGCTCCCAGGCTGGCCACTTGAACCGGATCCCTCCCCCGCCTGAGGTCCCCTCCGCGGACACTGACATGCAGGGCCGAGAGCTCTCCCATCAGTTCCCCGATCAGATCGTTCAGCTCCCTTCGCGTCGTCACTCTATCCACCAGGGGAAGGTATTTATCCAGCATGGCATTCCAGTCCAGTCCGTGCATGCTGGGATCCCAGAAATAATCCCGCTCCATACGCCAGGCGTCGATAAACAGCTGCTTGAAATCCTCTTTGATATCCAGGGAAAAGCTCAGATTGCTGAGGTTGACCTTCGATTTCCCGAGGTCGCTCATTTTCCTCGCAGCAGCATCAAACACAAAATAGTCGCTTCCCCTTTGAGCCAAGATCTTTTTCCCGTCCTTCGTCAGTTCAAATCTGCGGACACCCTCCAAAACGGTCTCGGCCTTGATATCCTCGTTCCCTATCTTGACCGCTTTCAGGGCGGCAGGAGACCCATATCCCAGTCCGTACTCGGTCCAAAACAGGGCCTTGTCATTCACCTGGAGTCCGGAGTAATTGCCGGGACCGACGGGCACTTCACGGATCCGCCGCTGGATCCCCTCCAGATCGATCTGTACGGATACGGCTTTCTTTTCCTTGGATGCAGGAGCTTTGTCCGATTCAGGGGTGCGGGAAAGCTCATCATCCGGCTTAAAGGGCGAGCGCACTCCTTTTTGCAGGGAGAGGCAGTAGATCTTGTAGGGCGCATT
>JBGUED010000607.1:0-1034 GCA_041821525.1 Candidatus Aminicenantaceae bacterium
CATAACGCACGAAGAGCAGGATCAGCACACATACGGCCATACCAATGCCCAGCCCCAGGATGTTGATAAACGAATATCCCTTGTGCTTCTTGATGATCCGGAAGGCGATCTTGACATAATTTCTGATCATGATGACACTCCCATAGATGGAATAGCATATAAATGCGGGCACCAGCTTGAGGACATTCCAGAGGTACCAAAGATTTGCCCATTGCCTGCCGCGCTCCTGCGCCTTCCAGAGGAAGGTCTCCTCGAAATCACCAAGCAGGGATTCCTGGTTCCAGTCGGTGTTGACCTGGCCCAGCAGGAAGGCCAGGAGAGCGGGAGGGCGAATGGTATTTTTCACAGCATGCTCTGCTAGGTAGAGCTGTTTATCAAACCGTCCCAAAGATCGTCGCTGACTCGTTTGTACGCATAGAGGGCCTCAAGCCCCTCTTTGGTCAAACGGTAGATCTTCTTACGCCTCCCACCGCGCACTGCCGTGGCATCCCCAAATCGTGAGACCACCAGGCCGCTCTTCTCCAGGCGGCTCAGGGGGAGGTGTACCGAAGTCAGAGACACGGCCTTCCCGCTCACCTGAGTGAGATGGTCCTGGATGGCAATGAGATAGGCCCTCTCTTCGAGGTTCAGGATGGACAGCATGACCAGTTCTTCTTTACGTGTGATAAGCTTCATGCGGGCTCCGCCGTTCATTTCTTTCTATAAACTTGGAACATATCGTCTATATAGACGGATTCTGCTTGAAAAAGTTTCATGTATTGTCCGCCTGGACGCCCTCCATGAGAAGGAAAGCGGCTTTCAGCACCAGGTAGTCTCCCGTATGATCTGGGAGTGATCCCCGGACTTATTCCTGGCGGGTCAGAGCCTTCTTACAGATGTAGGCATACCACAGGCTGTCGGTGTTCCAGGAGGCAAGCCTGCGGAACAGCCGTGTGGCCCTGGCCCGGCTGCCGCCTGCGTTTTCAGCCAGTGCCGCATAGTACATGAACAGAGGTTCCTGGATATCGGCCTGCCGGAAATGGGTGCGCTTATCT
>JBGUED010000608.1:0-1029 GCA_041821525.1 Candidatus Aminicenantaceae bacterium
TCACACGGGATGGGGCCACCAATTATGTTGAGGATTTTTACAGCAGCGCGCTGCAGAAATCCCGTGAATTCAAGCGGGGCCGCCAGCCCATCCGTCTGATCGGGATCCAGGTCTCCAATCTCGAGTGCGAGGAACAGCAACTGGACCTGTTTGCGGGAACGCATACGGACACGGAAAGGAAGGAACGCCTGCATACCGCCGTGGACACGATCAAAGAACGCTTCGGCGAATCCGCCATCAAACACCGGAAGAACTAGGGGACGTTCCCCAAAGGGACACCCTACTTGGCAGCAATCGGTTCAAATTGGTTCATTCCCCGAGATATAACTTCAAGAAAAATGGGGCAGGGTGTCCCTTTGGGGGACGTCCCCAAGTTGGCCTATTGGGGTTGGCCGGTTTCGGTCCAGCCGCGCAAGGCATAGTATTGCTGGATGAGGGACCGGAAAAAATCCTTGTCGATCTTCCGGCCGCGCATGAATCCGGCCAGGGACTCTTCCTGGAAAAACCGCTCGGGCAGGATGTCGTCGCTGTGGCGGCGTCCGTTGCGCAGGTTGTAGCGCCGCGCTAAGTGAGTGAGGCGTGCTCCCAGCTCCATGAGGGACCCTTCCGTGTGCGTGAATCCGGTCATGGCATTGAGCAGAGGCGCCAGGCGGTCCAGGCCGAAGGGCACAAAGTCGCAGATGATGAGGCTGTTGCGTGCATTTACGGTGTCCAGGCCGTCGGCCACGGACTGAGGGATATCCTCGATCTTGAAATCCGGTCCAGCCTCTTGCTCCGTGTGCCAGAGGCGGGTGTGGCTCGCAAAGTCCGCCACCGACAGCACCACTCCCATGGTCAGGCAGCCCTTGGGATTGACTCCGGAAAGTTCCATGCCGTAGATGTTGATGGCGAACTCCTCGCTCCCCTGCCCGAGTTTCTGAGACGCGACGCGTGTGCCGTCGGCGAAGAGTTCTCCCACCCCGTCACGGAGGGCCATCTTCCTCAGGAACGACCTCTGGGCTTCGGCGTCCCCCCACTCCAGCCGCAGTC
>JBGUED010000609.1:0-1009 GCA_041821525.1 Candidatus Aminicenantaceae bacterium
CCCCATGTCCTGGATCTGGTCAAATTGTGAGAGGTCGACGAACTCCATGGTCTCCTCCCGGCTCTTACCGGCCTGGATGGCAGCCCCCACCTTCTCCCTCAGCATCTTCAAGTAATCTGAGAACGCAAGCCAGCCCTGCATATCCGTGACCTTGCCGTGTCCGGGAATGAGCTTAAAATCGGGATATTTCTTGGCCAGGGTATCGATAGTACGGAACCAGTTGAGGGTGTCGGCCCCGTCGGCAACATCGATATAAGGCGGCAGTCCAAAAAATAGCAGGTCGCCCGTGTGAATGACCTTGGCCTTTTCAAACACGAGGATGGTATCGCCGGACGTATGGCAAGCACCGGGATGAATCAGGCCGACGGTCTCATTGCCCAACTCGAGCTTCATTCCGGTGTCGTGGGTCGTGCCCGGTGCGCCCATGGTTTCCGGCGACTGTTCCGGTTTCAGGCCTTTCAGGAAGGAGGCCTTACACGCGGCGTGGCTGACGATCTCGGCCCCTTTACCGATGATAGGATTCCCGCCCGTATGGTCACCGTGATAATGGGTATTGACCAGGAACTTGATCGGCTTGGGGCTTAGCTCTTTTATCGCTTTCAGCACATCGGGAGCATTGAGGGCATACTGGGAATCCACCACCAGCAAAGCATCCTCCCCCTCCAGGATACCGATGTTGCCTCCCTGTCCGTACAGGCAGTACACATTGCCCGCCACCTTTTCAATGGAGATCGGGGGCGGTTCCTGAGATTGGAGCGGGAGGAAGACCAGCACCAGTCCCAGGATCAAGACTATGGAATGACTTCTGGATCTCATGGTTTTACCCTCCTGCCTATGTCTTAAACCAATTCTAGAGAAAATGCAATTTTAGCCGTCATATCAGACGCAGAGGGCCAGAGCAGACGTGTCCTCCGTGAAAAGCGAGGCGGGGGGGGAATGCAAGAGGTGACCCTCACCATGGAGATCGTGGAAAACAGGGGCACAGCATCTGCAACCACCGCTACCTGTG
>JBGUED010000610.1:0-946 GCA_041821525.1 Candidatus Aminicenantaceae bacterium
AGCTGCCCCGTGCCGGTCATACTTTCTCTATTAACGATAAAAGGGGGGAGCACTTCTAGATAGTGGTGTTTCCTAGTATGTAAATCGAGCATAAAGTTGATGAGTGCCCGCTCCATGAGCGCCCCCGCGCCCAGGTACACAGCAAAGCGTGTGCCGGTGATCTTGGAGGCGCGTTCAAAATCCAGGATGCCCAGGTTCGATCCGATCTCCCAATGGGGGCGGGCCGGATAGTTGAACTCCGGTTTCCGGCCGAAGGTCCGGATCTCCTGGTTATCCTTCTCCGAGAGGCCGGCCGGCACAGTCTCGTGGGCGAGGTTGGGGATGTTGAGCAGGACGGACCGGAGTTTTTCGTCCGCCTCACGCAGTTCTTCATCCTGTGCTTTTATGGCATCCGAGACCTGCTTCATCTCTTTGATGGCCTCTGTGGCGTCCTGTCCCTCCTTTTTCATCGTTCCGATGAGCTTGGAGGTCCGGTTCAGCTCGGCACGGAGTTTTTCCACCTCCTGCAGCACGGTCTTGCGCTGAGCAGAGAGGTCCAGGAATTCCGTGAGGTCGAGTTTCATGCCGCGGGCCGCGGTCTTTTCGATGACCAGGTCCGGATTTTCCAGTATGAATTTGGGGTCCAGCATGGGTCGATTATAACACAAGTATTTGCAGGGCAGAAGACGCATGCGATGATCGCTGCTCCCGCTGTTTTTTAAAAACCGGTCTTACTCCCTCAGGCTCCTCATAAAATCCACCCTCACGAATTGTGCAGGCCTCTCCTGAATCTTGAGGTTTTTGAGGGTGGATGATAGAATGACTATACCTCTGTGGAGGGATGGCCGAGTGGTTGAAGGCGGCGGTCTTGAAAACCGTTGAACGAAAGTTCCGTGGGTTCGAATCCTACTCCCTCCGTATTGAATATAGAATATTTACCATCCAAGCTTTATAATCCATGAGTATG
>JBGUED010000611.1:0-915 GCA_041821525.1 Candidatus Aminicenantaceae bacterium
CTGTGGTAAAAACTTCACTGGGGGAGGACGCATGAAGAGCATAACAACAACCCGACGGGAATTCATCAAGACTACAGCGGCAGGCGCGGCCGGTGTCCTGCTGGCTCCGACCATCACTTCCCGTGCCCTGGGAGCGAACGACAGGACGCGGATCGCGGTCATGGGGGTCAACAGCCGGGGGAATGAACTGGCCAAGGTGTTTGCCGAGAGTCCGTTTTGCGAGGTCGGATTCATATGTGATGTCGACTCCCGCGCCATGGCTAAAACCGTGGCCGCAGTGCAAGAGGTTTCCGGCATCAAACCCCAGGGAGTTAGGGACTTCCGGCGGGCCCTGGACAGCCCGGACATCGACGCCCTGGTGATCGCTGCCCCGGACCATTGGCATACGCCCGCCTCGATCCTGGCGCTCAAGGCCGGGAAGCACGTCTACGTGGAAAAGCCCTGCGGCTACAATCCACATGAGGGAGAGCTGCTTATCGAGGCGCAGAAAAAGTACGGTCGGATCGTGCAGATGGGCAACCAGCAGCGCTCGTCTCCCCATACGCAGGAGGCCCTGCACAAGGTCCGGGAAGGCCTCATCGGGCGCCTCTACATGGGCAAGGCCTTCTATGCCAACACGCGCGGCCCCATCGGCCGGGGCAAGCCGGCCCCAGTCCCCGACTGGCTGGACTGGGAGTTGTGGCAGGGCCCGGCTCCCCGCACTGCTTACCGGGACAACCTGGTGCACTACAACTGGCACTGGTTCTGGCGCTGGGGCACGGGAGAGTCCTGCAACAACGCCGCACACGAGGTCGACATCTGCCGCTGGTTTTTGGACGCCGGATTTCCCACCAATGTCATGTCCACAGGCGGCCGCTTTCATTACGATGACGACTGGGAGTTCTACGACACCCAGTATATCGGCTGGGAGTTCGA
>JBGUED010000612.1:0-845 GCA_041821525.1 Candidatus Aminicenantaceae bacterium
CATCCAATTTGGTGAGTATACCCTGTCTTTTTCCAATTGGGTCAAGGCAGATGCTTCGAGTGAGTTTTTTAGAGACTCGATTTGCTGAATTGAGATTTGCTCGCGTCCTATGTATTTAAGTGCGTTGAAGAGTGCACCACTGAATTTCCCCGCAGTTGCCAGATTGCGCGCGGTCGTCTTTTTAAACACGATTTCTTGACTTCCGATTTTCATTGTCCGGCTTGGACCATCTGTAAGATAGACGCTTTTTGCCGGCACTTGTTCTGTCAGGCCTAGCAAATTGGCTGTATATGCCCCTGAGGGTTGAATACGGATTGCATCACGCTCAGAAATTGCCCTTGCGATCTTCTCTGGGCTAGGAGACAATTGACCAATAACAGAGTGTTTCTTGGGGTAATCGTATAAACCACGAGCTAGTCTACGTATGGCGCCTCTTTTTTCGAGGCGATAAAGGCTTAGACGAATTGCTTCGGGGCTTCCAAGATCGCTGAAATGCTTTGATGTGAAGCACCAACCCCTTCCATGTCCATAAATTCTGCTAATTATATTATTAATTGTATGTTTCATTAAAATATCTCCGTCTTTATGTAACTAAATATATATAAAATATGTTACTATGTCAAGCTAAATGAGATGTGTCGAAAGGGAAATAGACTTGAAACTAGGAATTACTTCGCAGGCTCAGCGCTTCTCTTTTTTCAGGGGCTTGAGGCCGTCGTGCTCTATCACGGCCTTCTTCCACCCCTCAGGTATGCTCAGCTAGATTGATCGCATCCTCGATGATTTGAAGTTGATCAAGTAGTTCATCATAAGTAGGAGGAGTTTCAAAGAACATCTCCTGCATC
>JBGUED010000613.1:0-808 GCA_041821525.1 Candidatus Aminicenantaceae bacterium
GTGAGATCGTCAAGATCTCCAGTCAGGTCTGCTGCTCGCCGAAATCCCGCAGCGCTATGACCAAAATCATACGCAAGGCCACGCAGGAGGATATCGATAAATTTGAATGGCTGGAGCAGAAGGAAAAACAGGCTTTCAAGTTCTGTCTGCAGCGCATCCAGGAACGCAAGCTGCCCATGAAGCTGGTAAGGATCCGGTATTTTTTCAGCGAAAAAAAAGGCATATTCTACTATACCGCAGACGGCCGTATCGATTTTCGGCAGCTGGTCAAGGATCTGGCCAAGGAGTTCAAAATGCGCATCGAGATGCGGCAGATCGGCGTACGTGACGAAGCCAAGATGATCGGAGGGCTCGGCGTCTGCGGCCGCGTCTTGTGCTGCTCCAGCTTCATGCAGACCTTTGAACCGGTCACCATCCAGAAGGCAAAAAAACAGCACATCGCCATCAATCCCACCAAGATCTCCGGTCTATGTGGACGGCTGATGTGCTGCCTGGGCTTCGAGGACGCCACTCAGGGCCGCATGTATGCGGACGAAGACAAGGTCGAAGAATAGCCGTCCATACCTCCCCCATACACACCCCAACCAACGCCGCCCCCACTGTCAATCCCACCCCAACCTTTCGCCACCCCTGTCTCCTGCCTTAAAAGGTGGACAAATAGGGGAATAGGGGACAGGAAGAGAATTTGTCTCCGGGTAGAGTTGTTCGCGGAAGGGAGGTCCTATTTTTCGGGGATGGAGAACTGGATCTTGCTGGACTCGGCGATCAAGATCCCATCCCTGGAGAAGGCCTTGACCTGCCAGGAATA
>JBGUED010000614.1:0-786 GCA_041821525.1 Candidatus Aminicenantaceae bacterium
CATCAGGGCTTTTGAAACCAGACCCTCAGTGGAGGCCGAAAATGAGCGCAACAGGGCGGAGAACGACCGGTTTGCAGCACAGTAATTGACCTGACCGATGTTGCCCTGGATGGCTACGATGGAAGAGAGCCCCGCAAAAAATCGCAGACCGCGGTTTCTGGAGGCGCGGAAAAGATTCCAGGCACCCAGGAGCTTTACCTCTACGACCCGCTTGAAGTCCTCGGGGGTCATGGACTCCATGAAGGCGTCCCGGATGAGGCCGGCCCCGTGAATGATCCCGTCTATCCGACCGTATCGCTTTACCACCTGATCCAGCGTTTGAGTTACACTGTGAGGATCTGCCACGTCACAGCAGTGGTATGAGGCCCTGAGTCCCATAGCGGATAGCCGGGACACGTTGCGGGCGATATCCAAAGCTGCCAGATCCCTTGATGTGTCATCCTGTGGCCTGTCGCTCTTGCGGCCGGTTTTTTTTTCAGCAGGATCATTGAGACTGCGGAGGGTGTTATAGGCTGCGGCAGGATCAAGTTCGGTTCTCCCCAGCAGCACAACCCGGGCCTTGAAGGGGGCGAGGGCTCGGGAGATACGGTAGGTAACGCCTTTTGCGCCGCCTGAAATCACGACCACATCACCGGCGCCCAGTTCAAGTTGGGGCTCGCTCTTCAAGGAGAGTGGCGCATCAACGGCTTTGGTGGAAAAAGCCTCCTGGTCGTGGTAGATCAATTGAACAACCGGGTTCCCGGTATCCAGGATAACGTCCAGGGCGCTTTTTAAGTTAGTGCGGAT
>JBGUED010000615.1:0-658 GCA_041821525.1 Candidatus Aminicenantaceae bacterium
CTTGCCGACGGTTGGGCCGGTGCTATGCTGGCCACGGATCTTCAGGACGTTATGTTCGGTTCTCCGTCTCCATTACAGTCAGAGGCCAATCTCGGTATTATGAAGGAAGACCACGTGAATATCATTGTTCACGGCCATGAACCGATTCTGTCCGAGATGATCGTGGCCGCTGCCCAATCCCAAGAGATGATTGAGTATTCCCACTCCAAAGGGGCTAAGGGGATTCAACTGGGCGGCATCTGCTGTACCGGCAATGAAATCCTTCAGCGCCACGGCGTACCACCTGCAGGGAACTATCTCCAGCAGGAGCTGGCCATTATCACAGGCGCTTGTGACGCCATGGTGGTGGATGTGCAGTGTGTCTTTCAGAACCTGGCCAATGTTGCCAAGTGCTTTCACACCAAGCTGATCACCACCCACCCCATCGCCAAGATGGAGCAGGACAACGTGATTCATATCGAGTTTGACGAACATCATGCCATGGAAGATGCCAAACGCATCGTTACCATGGCCATCGACAACTTTGAAAATCGTGGCACCGACATTATGATCCCGAAGCATAAGGCCGTGCAGATTGCCGGTTTCGGCGTGGAGTCCATAGAGTATCACCTGGGCGGAACTTTCCGCGGATCCTATTACACCTTAAATGACAATATCA
>JBGUED010000616.1:0-636 GCA_041821525.1 Candidatus Aminicenantaceae bacterium
ATTGCATTTAGAACATTGCCAATGGGCTTTTCTTGTGGGGTGACCGTCACAAAATTTATTCATTTGATTCACCGATTTATACGACCTGATCTGTTGTCGATTACATTATAATATAAAATGGTTAGCATCGATTTAAAACTTCTGGTGCTGGATTGAAACACCAGGGCTCTTGTAATGTCTACGGCTTTTTTAATATATCGGAATATATTACGAAAACCTTTAGGAAACCCTGGGGTGGCGACACCGGAGCAGGCGGCCGATATCGGCCAGTAATGTGGGGTAACTTATAGGGGGGATTATACCGCTTTCCATAATGATGTTCCGAAATACGGAATTGCGGTATAAGGCGGAAATAAAACAGGCCGTTCTTAACTCCAAGAGCGGCCTGTTGGACTGAATTAAGGGTGCTGAAAATTCAGGATTGAGACTTTATTCGAGCACCATCAATACCTGATTGGTGGCGACTTTGTCATTAACCTGGACCTTGATCTCTTTGACGGTTCCAGCTTCTACTGAAGGGATGGCATTTTCCATCTTCATGGCTTCGAGGGTTACAACTTCCTGATATTCCAAAACCTCATCACCCACATTCACCATAATATTGATTATTGTGCCCGGCATCGGTGCAACTATTTC
>JBGUED010000617.1:0-628 GCA_041821525.1 Candidatus Aminicenantaceae bacterium
ATCAGGTTCTGCACGATGGCAACTTCCATGGCATAGAGCGCCGGTTGCTGCCATCGTGTCTTCTGAAGATCTTCTTCTGTTGAATTGAAAAGCAGATCCAGTAGGTCGAAATCAGCCACAGCTGCAACCTTGTCCATCCATTTGCGGATACCGGGAAAGGTCTGGTAAAGTCCTTTGCCCATGCCGACATACTGGGAGCCCTGGCCGGCGAACATAAAGGCCAGGGGTTTGATCTGCTGGTCGGCCGGGGCGGCAAATATTCCCTGACGGGCCATGAGCCGGAGTGACTTCTTCGACAGGGCCTCCCACGGCTCAACAGGAGTCAGGGTTTTCACCTTGGCCCGGGATTCTGTCTCACTGGGAGCCACGACACCCAAGCGATAGGGCTTGCCGGCCATATGCATTTCAAAAAATGAAACGCCTTGAACGGATGCGCGCTCTTCCGGTTCTGAGGCTCCATGACGTTCAGGTCTCTCGGATAAACGACCGGAAGTCATAACGTGGCCGTAGGCACTCCGGCACTCCTCAAGCTGGGCGACGTAATTGGCCCCACCGAAACCAAAGGCATTGACCTGAAGACGCCGGGGTCGATTCAAAGGTCGCGGCCATTCGACCGGTTGGGCAGGGA
>JBGUED010000618.1:0-627 GCA_041821525.1 Candidatus Aminicenantaceae bacterium
GCCGATGCGGCCGTGGAGAGGTTCATGTAGTTGAGGCAGGCGATGAGCAGGATGAAGGCCGCGATGACAGAGAAGATGTAGACGTAGGTTTTGCGTCCGAATCCGAGGTGGACCTCTTCCACGGGCAGGATACCGACCCTGAAGGCGTCGTTCATGGTATAGGGTGCGTTCTCATTAAGGGAGGGTGCGATCTTTTCCCTGAATCCCGCGAGAGAAGCCTGCGGGTCCAGCAGGACATACGCGGGGTCCCTCCAGTTCCAGTCGTCGGCCAGGCTTTCCCTCAAGGGAGAGATGAAATCCAGATGGAGGTGGGAATTGGAGGGGAAACGAACCACACCGGTCACGATCTGGTCCCTCCGGCCGTTGAAGGTCAGCTTCTTTCCGAGCGGATTCTCCTTTCCGAAGTACTTCTCTGCGATGTTCTCACTGATCACGAGGGAGTCGGGATTCTCCAGTGCGGTTTCGGGATCGCCGTGGACGAAGGGGAAGGAAAACATCGAGAAAAATGAACGATCGACCAGGCCCACGGAGTCCTCGTAGAACATCACACGAGGACCGTCCTCCGGTTGATAGGCAAAGGAACAGGTCGTATGACCCAGCTCATAGATCCGGGTGTACTGCTCGATC
>JBGUED010000619.1:0-625 GCA_041821525.1 Candidatus Aminicenantaceae bacterium
CAGCTAAGCGCTAATGCCTCCGTTTCTGATGTCACACAAAAGATCAAATACCTGGACAGGGTCAGATGGCCGGATTCCACCAGCGAGTTCTCCCTGCAGCCCCTGGCGCGGATCCACCTCTATAAACCGGACGGAAGCGCAGGGGCCATCGCCTATGTTTACATCTTCTCAGCCGTCGCCGCCCTGATCCTGATCATCGCCTGCATCAATTTCATGAACCTGGCCACAGCTCGGTCTGTCCAGAGATCCCGCGAGATCGGGCTGAGAAAGGTCGTGGGAGCCCAGCGCCTGCAGATCATCCGCCAGCTCCTGGGGGAATCCCTCCTGTTCACACTTATGGCTCTCACGGTAGCCGTTTTGATCGTCTGGACGGTGCTGCCGGCATTCAATGCTCTGGCGGCCAAAACCCTGAGCTTCAATCCCATTGCCAACCTCAATATCTTCCTGGGCCTCCTGGGGATAACTCTGCTTACCGGATTGCTCGCGGGAAGCTATCCTGCCTTTTTCCTCTCCTCCTTCCGTCCCGTCAACGTCCTGAAATCCATCAATACACCCGGCAGCAAATCCGGTGCCCCCCTCCTCCGCAAGGCGATGGTGATCCTGCAGTTCACTCTCTCCATCGGAC
>JBGUED010000620.1:0-612 GCA_041821525.1 Candidatus Aminicenantaceae bacterium
GCGTCGAGAAGCGGGAAGACGTCCTCACCATCCCTCGCCGTGCCGTGCGACGCGACGATGGCCTTCAGCTGGTCAGTGTCCTTCGCGACGGTGCGTGGATCGACCAGACTATCCAGGCCGGCTGGCGTGCCGACCGAGTCGTCGAGATTGTCGACGGTCTGGCGGAGGGCGAGCCCGTCCGCCTCAACGAGGAGTGACCATGATTCGACTCAGCAACATAAGAAAGTCTTTCACCCGACCCGACCAGGGCCAGCTCGAAGTCCTCCGGGGCATCGACTGCGAGATCGGATCCGGCGAGTTCGTGGCTGTCGTCGGCCCCTCGGGATCCGGAAAATCCACGCTCATGAACATCCTCGGTCTGCTCGATCGCCCGGACCAGGGTAGGTACGAGCTCGCTGGACGGCTGGTGAGCGGCCTCGAGCCGAACGAGCTGGCGTCCATCCGCAATCGCTCGATCGGCTTCATCTTCCAGCAGTTCCACCTGCTGCCGCGAACCACCGCGCTAGAGAATGTCGAGTTGCCGTTGATCTACTCCGACGCTGACGATCCGGAGCAGCGCGCCATCGACGCACTTTGTCGGGTCGGCCTCGAGAACCGGCTCGATCACTATCC
>JBGUED010000621.1:0-602 GCA_041821525.1 Candidatus Aminicenantaceae bacterium
TTGTTGACAAAAGCCACGCATGGCACTTTGTAGCGTTTCATTTGCTGATCGACGGTTATCGATTGCGACTGCACTCCGCCGACGGCGCACAGAACCAGTACGGCACCGTCCAGCACACGCAATGAGCGTTCAACTTCAATGGTAAAATCGACATGCCCGGGGGTATCAATGATATTGATTTCGTGATCGCGCCATTCACAATAGGTCGCTGCCGATGCAATCGTGATGCCGCGTTCTTTTTCCAATTCCATGGAATCCATGGTGGCTCCCACGCCGTCTTTTCCCTTGACATCATGGATGGCATGAATTCGCTGGGTATAATAGAGAATCCTCTCGGTCAGGGTCGTTTTGCCGGAATCGATGTGGGCACTGATACCGATGTTTCGGACTTTGGAAATATCTTTTTTCATGGTTCCTTTACCTTTATGTGTTGCTATCTTTTTTTTGATTCTGTTTTTGGCCGGGGCTAATGAAAATTAAAAAATCCCGCATCGGAGCGCCGCAAGCCGAATGAGGGATTGTGTGCTAAAACCGGTTCGTATTAAACCGTGCAAAATAAGATGCTATAGTGCATTTGTCAATGATTATTTTTACTTTTTATG
>JBGUED010000622.1:0-582 GCA_041821525.1 Candidatus Aminicenantaceae bacterium
CTGGATGGGATTGAAACCCTTAAGGAGATCAAAAAATACAATCCCCATATTCAGGTCATCATTATTACCGGCCATGGAACAATCGAAACGGCTGTTAAGGCCACCAAACTGGGTGCCTTTGATTTGGTCGAAAAGCCGCTTTCCATTGATAAGATTATTTTAACCATTAACAATGCCTTGAATTTCAGACGTCTTGAAGAAGAGAACAAATATCTGCGTAAAAAAGCGCTGGAAAAAAACTCCATCAGCGGGGACAGCCCCAAAACAGGTGAACTGAAGAATAATATTGCCAAGGCCGCACCAACGGACACCTGGATACTCATAATGGGCGAGAACGGAACCGGAAAGGAACTGGTCGCCCGCACCATACATCACCTGAGTCAGCGCGCCGATCAACCATTGATTGATGTCAGCTGTGCGGCCATTCCGGAAGATTTGATTGAAAGCGAATTGTTCGGCCATGAGAAGGGGGTTTTTTCAGAGACAACTCCCAAAAAAATCGGGAAATTTGAGCTGGCGAACGGCGGGACTATATTTCTGGACGAAATCGGGGACATGAGCCTTAAGACCCAGGCTAAAATT
>JBGUED010000623.1:0-551 GCA_041821525.1 Candidatus Aminicenantaceae bacterium
GGTTTTTCCTGCGCCAAGACAGATGACGCTGTCAAAACCATCAACAAAAACACCAAAGATATTTTCGTTCTCATTGCTATTTTTTCTCCTAAGGCAGTCTGGCTTTTCTACAAGAAAGAATGAGGCAACGATGACATTATGTCAATTGGAATTTAGTCTCATACAAATCCTGTGAATTTGGTAGGGCTAATGGGATTTAAATACCCCTGGCCGGACTCGAACCGGCGACACGCGGAGAATGTCGGCTTTCACTGCTGCAAGAGCGTCCTGAGCCGCTTGCTTTGCCCCCCCCAACACGCCTGACCACGCGCTTGCCGCCCGGTTCATAATAGTCGATGTACCAGGGGTAGCCGCCCTTGTTATAGACCTTACGTAGTGCCTTGATTCCCTTCTATTCCTTTTCCTTCGGTTCGAAAACTATATCGTTCCCCTGCCCCGGTAGCGGCTCGTCGTGAGCTGCGGCGCTGAAGACCTCGTACGGGATGCCCCGCGGGAACGCCGCGCACCTATGGGCTCCCCTCTCCCCCACAAGATGCCTGTACTCGTCACAT
>JBGUED010000624.1:0-549 GCA_041821525.1 Candidatus Aminicenantaceae bacterium
TCCACTTTTAATTATGGCATATTTCTTAAATTATTTTAAAATAATTATTGATAGTATTATTTTAAATTGGTTAAATTTCTCGGCTTTATTCTGCAAGCAAATTACGTCTATTTGACAATTGGTTTTTCTGAAATAAGTCCCGACATACATTTTTAAATTGGGTAATCCCGACATGCCGGTGTAGCTCAGTTGGTAGAGCAGCTGATTTGTAATCAGCAGGTCGGGGGTTCGAATCCCTTCATCGGCTCTGATCTACAAATATAGTTCTTATCTTATTGATTCACAGGGGAGATACCAAAGTGGCCAACTGGGGTAGACTGTAAATCTACTGTCGTACGACTTCGGAGGTTCGAATCCTTCTCTCCCCACGAAGGTAGTCCAAAGTCTAAAGTCAAAAGTCAAGAGTGATTTTACAGAGATCTTTCGACTTGATACTTTCTACTTTTGACTGGTTTACGCGGGAATAGCTCAGTTGGTAGAGCACAACCCTTCCAAGGTTGAGGTCGCGAGTTCGAGCCTCGTTTCCCGCTCAAAACCTTGAGTAAGCCG
>JBGUED010000625.1:0-539 GCA_041821525.1 Candidatus Aminicenantaceae bacterium
CTGCTGGACCTGCTTTTCAATTCAACTGAAGAAGATCTTCAGAAGACACGATGGCAGCAACCGGCGCTCTATGCCTTGGAGGTTGCCATGGTGCAGAATTTAATTTCCATGGGCGTCAAGCCCAAGGCCATGGCCGGACACAGTATGGGAGAACTCGTGGCCCTGAGTGTCGCCGGGGTGTTTTCCTATGAAGATGGTCTGCGAATCGTAAATAAGCGCGCCCAGTGCATGGATAAGGCGTGCGATCTCCGCGGCGATCCGGGCACCATGATCGCCACGGACTCGCCTATGGAATATCTGGAAGAGAAAGTAAAAAATTTCGACAACGTCTTTTTCACCAACTTCAATTCACCCCGTCAAGCGGTGCTCGGGGGGAATACAGAACCGGTGCTGGCGTTCATGGAGGATGTCAAGCGCGACGGCTATAAAGCCACCCAACTCAGGGTGAGCATGGCCTTTCACTCGCCCATCATGAAGGTCATTCATAAAGAGATGGCCGATTTTATCTCAGGCATTTCCTTTCACCGCCCACAAATTCC
>JBGUED010000626.1:0-522 GCA_041821525.1 Candidatus Aminicenantaceae bacterium
ATGTGTTGGCCGCAGGCCCCGAATTAAAAATTCTGGCCAGCAACGCGCTTGGTGAACCTTGTTTCGCCACTCCCGCCATCTCGCAGGGCGTTCTTTACTTTCGAACAACAAGGAATCTGATTGCTATCGAATAAATTACGCGGGAATTAAATGTCGCGAAATTAATTATTTAACGCCATATTAGAGTAAACTGTGACCAAACTGTGACCTAAATTTGTCAAAAATATCGAAAAATCTATAAAAATATCAAAAAGCCTCGGAATTTCAAATGTCTTATTCTCAACAGATTACAGGGGTAATCCCTTATTTTTTTCGCCTCTTCTTCTTTTTGTGCCTTTTACACACGGTAGAAGTCACAGGTTCAAATCCTGTATCGCCCACCAAGCCTTTACCCAAAACGCTTCTCTTCAGTCCCCTCCTCATCCGCTAGGAGGGGTTCGGTGTGCCTATTTTCTGGATATGGTCAAAAAACTCCACTTTTGCCGGATCAATTTTCAGTTTTTTCCAAGGCTGAAATCTCTC
>JBGUED010000627.1:0-519 GCA_041821525.1 Candidatus Aminicenantaceae bacterium
AAGGCACACCCACGCCACGCTGATGTTGAAAGCGGGCGTTCACCCTAAAGTGGTGTCAGAACGTCTAGGACACGCAAATATCGGCATAACGCTCGATATCTATAGTCACGTACTCCCCGGACTTCAAGAAGCAGCAGCGGAGAAATTTGACAAGATTTTTGAAGTGGATGAAAATGAAAACTCAGACCCCAATGTTATCAAAATGTTATCAAATGGTGATGGGGTTGAACGTGAGCCGCCACGGAATCGAACCGTGAACCTGCTGATTAAGAGTCAGCTGCTCTGCCAGTTGAGCTAGCGGCCCGCGACAATTAACACTGCTCAACATTTTAACACTCCCCGGGAGAATCTGACAAGCTCCGCCGATACTGCCTGCTACCCATCCCGGGGATTAATCAGGTAAGATACTATGCTATTCTGCCCCATGCCCGGTATACTCAAAAACCTTCACCCCGGACACAAACCCCACTTCAGAATTCATTAGTCCACTCTCAGAACTGTAAACCAACTTGTACTCAT
>JBGUED010000628.1:0-516 GCA_041821525.1 Candidatus Aminicenantaceae bacterium
CCTTCCCCGCACCCACGGCTCGGCACTCTTCACCCGCGGCGAGACCCAGGCCATCGTGGTCTGCACCCTCGGCACCGAACGGGATTCGCAGATCGTCGAGGCCTTCGAGGGTGACTCGCGGAACTCCTTCATGCTGCACTACAACTTCCCACCCTTCTCGGTGGGTGAAGCGCGTTTCCTGCGCGGGCCCGGCCGGCGAGAGATAGGCCACGGCGCCCTCGCCCGGCGCGCACTGGTCCAGATGATCCCGGACAAGGAGACGTTCCCCTACACCATGCGTGTGGTGTCCGACATCCTCGAGTCCAACGGCTCGTCGTCAATGGCGTCGGTCTGCGGCGGTTCAATGTCAATGATGGACGCCGGTGTACCCCTCAAGAGTGCGGTCGCCGGCATCGCGATGGGCCTGGTAGCGGAGGGTGACCGTTACGGCGTCCTCACCGATATCGCCGGCCAGGAAGACCACTACGGCGACATGGACTTCAAGGTCGCAGGAAGCGCCAAAGGCATCACCGCATT
>JBGUED010000629.1:0-506 GCA_041821525.1 Candidatus Aminicenantaceae bacterium
GGGCGCTTATTTAGACTTTCAGGACCGGGCCAACCGGATTACGGCCCTTATTGGAGGCCTGATCAATGCGATCAAGAGGCAGCAGGACGAGAAACAGGCTGCAACGTAAAGTCATTGCAACCCTCATGTCATTGCGAGGAGCGCAGCGACGAAGCAACCTCCTGTCATTGCGAACCAAGCGACGAAGCAACCTCATGTCGTTGCGAGCGAAGCGAAGCAATCTCATTGTGATATAAACGAATTTTCCATGCACTTTTCACACTTCCTTGACACAGCACATTCAGTGAAGAGCTATATTGAGGCCAAAAGATGATGGAGGAAAAACATGAGTTTTAAAAAAGGACTTCCAATCCTAATCCTGATTATTGTGTTATTCATGATTCTTGTCACTCTCAATTTTGCCCTTCAGCAGACTGCAGGCGAGCTGTTTGAGAAAGCTCTCTATTTAGAGGAAGCACAGGGAGATCTCCAAAAAGCCATCGAACTCTACAAAATGATCCTTAAAG